>NZ_JACJQM010000026.1:0-98624 GCF_014696655.1 Nostoc sp. FACHB-888
GTGGAACCACACTGAACCCTTCCCGAACTCAGAGGTGAAACGCTGCTGCGGCCACGATAGTTTAGGGGTAGCCCTACGCAAAAATAGCTCGATGCCAGGTTTTATTTTAAAAACAAAAGCCTCCTCATAAATCAGGAGGCTTTTGTTTTTGAAAAACTTCTAGGCAGGCGTGGAAAATTTGCAGTAATGGATAACGCCAAATTGCACATACCCTGCTACATATTGCAGAAAAGTAAGGAATGTCATTTAATGTGATTAAATATGCTGTTGATATATTATTGGCATATGTTTTGGTGACTTGGTGAGAATACTTATTGTGTTTATTTACTTTAATATTTCTTTTACATTTTATTGTTAATTACTGCCCTAAAAGTAGCTAAACTTCATATTTGAGAATATAACCTATATTTTCACTATTGCTTAGAAAAACGTAATATCTTGCTTCATGATTACTTAATTCAAATGTCATTACTTATACCATTGTAGTAGCAGCTTAAAAGACTGATATTAGAGAAGTAATTTAAAAATATAGCTGGTTTGTCTACTACATGAATAAAAAATGGGCTGCTAAACGACTTACAATCAATCTCACATCAGGTGAGGCACAAAAGCTTGAACATTACTGTTCAATGACGGGGAGACCAGCAACGGACGTGATTCGGGAGTTAATTCGCTCTCTTTCTACTCAAGAGGAAAAAGTGTCTCAAACCTAGTAAATCATACTGGACAAAAAACAAAATCATGATAAGCACATCTCAATTCCTGAGTAAAATATAGTGTTTCACAGTTATCAGTGATGTTTATTTAGTCATGCACAATATGGATGGCTTTGAGCTATAGTTCAGCTACAAGCATCTGCTAATCTGTTCTATTTTCATCGTCTTTAGTGCCAACGTATTCTAGGAAAATCACTAGCGGAGTTTAGGGGCAGGAGCAACAGCATTCCTGCCCAAACCCCTTCAGCTCGACGAATTACTCAATAAGCTGCGATCGCTTTTGGGAGTGGATGTATGCTCAATCTCTATCTCAGCAGTCCGGTCAATTTGCGTTTTCCATGCTACTTTCTACCCTTCTCCGTCAGGAGAAGGGTAGAAAGTAGCATATTACCCGCCCAAAGTAGCGATCGCCACCCTGGAAATAACCATAAAAAGTTTTATGTCAGTTGGGGGACACAACATTATTTACATTGTCCATCCCATAGATCAGTGATGGCTTTGTCAGAACCTACCCTTTAGATTTACATACAGGAGTGTAGCGATCACCTCTTCGATAGCTAAAAATCTAATGAGAGAGTGCGTAAGCGTAGGTTACCGTAGATATTACTTCTTTTCAATCGCGACGGAAATTTCTTTTACGTTGTTTGTGCCTTGCGACTTCTTTGCGCTTGTGTTTTTCCAAAGGTGTTTCAAAGTGACGATGCTTTCTCATGTCTGGAAAAATACCTGCTTTAGAAACTTCCCTTTTAAAGCGACGTAAGGCTGACTCAATCCCTTCATTTTCGCCCACAAATACTTGGGTCATTTTCATCTCCTACTTAATTGGTACTGGGCAATTTCAAGCCATCCAGTAGACCGGAGAGCAAAAAGGGCAGATAATGATTCTGCCCTTAAGACGTTAAAACTTAATTTTTAATCTTAAAGCTTAGTAGCGTCCTCGAGAGTATCCACCACCACCACCGCCGCGACGGTCACCACCAAAGGAACCACCTCTATCTTCCTTGGGTTTAGCCTTGTTAACTTTGAGATCACGTCCCATCCACTCAGCACCATCAAGAGCTTCAATGGCAGCTGTTTCTTCAGCTTCTGTACCCATTTCTACGAAAGCAAAACCGCGTGGACGGCCTGTTTCACGGTCAGTAGGTAACTGAACCCGTTTTACAGAACCATGTTCGGCAAAAACAGAGGTGAGGTCTTCTTGTGTGACCTCGTAGGATAGATTACCTACATAAATTGACATGCGTTATCTCCAAAATCATAGGTGTGTAGAGATTTAGATTTCGGAGACAAGCTTGTTAAGACCAAAAGGGAAAAGCCTGTCAATACTAAAAACAAACGCTGTAACCGAATTTTATTCTCACTTAATTACCTTAGCACATCATTCAGTTCTTAACCTATCCTAAAAAGGAAGTAATAAGAGTCAGTGATCGCCTTACAGGCTTCTCAAACATATTCTAGGTGATAAATTCATAGGCAGTTCCGACATTGAGTAGCAGATATTCCCCAAATAATTGCAAAATAAATGCAGTTCGTCATTGTTACTACCTGGAAATGCCGAGTACACTTGCTGACGCACAAAATTTAATTTCTGACCTGATCGCCCGCTACTCAAAGCGTGTAGATTATCTAATGATCCGCCTTGAAGAAGCAGAAGGAACTGATATCTTGTTGCGTGGCGACAAGGTAGAAACCCTTAGTGAAGGCATCTCCATTGGTGGACATATTCGCGCCTGTTATAAAGGTGGGTGGGGTTTGAGCTGCTTTAACCAGCTAGCGACAATTAAGGATCGGATAGAAGAAGCGATCGCGGCTGCGCGGATGGTTGGTGATGAAGAAACTTTACTTGCACCTATTGACCCGGTGCAAGCAGTATGCATTCTACCCCTAAAAGGCACCGATCCCCGAAAAATCCCACTGTCGAAGAAAAAACAATTGTGCGATCGCTATACTGAATTGCTCAAAAGCGTTGATCGCCGGATTACTACTACTTCGGTGCGTTACGGTGACAGCGCCCAAAAAGTGATCATTGCTACCTCCGAAGGCACTTTGATCGAGCAATCTTGGGTGGATATGGAAATGCGCTTTGCGGCTACCGCCAAAAATGGCGAAACCGTGCAAACTGGACGGGAAACTACTGGCTCTCGCAAAGCTTACGAAGATTTAACTGATTTAGATGAACAGGTCAAAAGTGCAGCTCAAAGAGCGATCGCAGCTTTATCTCTGCCATCGGTGAAAGGCAATACTTATACCGTAGTCATTGATCCAATTTTAACGGGTTTGTTTGTCCACGAAGCTTTTGGACATCTTTCTGAGGCCGATATGGCTTACGAAAACCCCGATCTGTTGGAAGTTATGACCATTGGGCGGCGGTTTGGCCCAGAAGAACTCCAAATTTTGGATGGTGCTGCTCCAGAGGGACATCGCGGAAGCTATTTTTACGATGATGAAGGCACGCCTGGTACTACTACTCAATTAATTAAAGATGGAGTTTTAGTTGGACGTTTACATTCTCGTGAAACTGCTGGCAAATTGGAGGAAGCGCCTACAGGTAACGCTCGCTGCCTCAACTATCACTTTACTCCCATTGTGCGGATGACAAATACCTGGATTGAACGGGGTAAAACACCAGTCAAAGATTTATTCACCGATATTAAAGAAGGAGTGTATGCCCGCAATTGGTTAGGTGGGATGACGAATGGAGAAATGTTCACCTTTAGTGCTGGGGAAGCGTGGATGATTAGAAACGGCAAAATTGCTGAACCTGTACGAGATGTAACGCTTTCGGGAAATGTATTCCAAACATTAGCGGATATTGAGGCAATTGGTGATGATTTTTACTGGGATGAATCCGGTGGTTGTGGAAAAGGAGGGCAAAACGGTTTGTCAGTAGGTTGTGGTGGCCCTAGTCTACGAATTCGAGATGTAGTGGTTGGTGGAGAAACGTAAACACCCGCCGCGATACCCAATATTTTGGGTATCGCGGCAATTAATCAAAAAAATCAATTTGCTAGCCAGAAAGTGAAGAATACGAATTGGTTTTGCCATAACCTCTGCCAGATGAACACCACAATTGAGTATAGTGATCGCTTTGCACTATTGCTTAAATTTTTAAATTCCTCAACATCCCTCCTAAGTATGAAAATAAATCACAACTCTAGATAGTAGCGCTGGTAGTTGAGGATGGCTAATCTAGACAAAAGTGATTCGATATTCACTCCGGTTTGATTCACTACACGAATCCTCTGTGGCGCGTGCTGGGGATTTACTGCCTGTCTGAGTAAGCTGAATAACCTCAATTAAACGTTCCTTAACACAGCGACAGATATGAAAGTAGATCAACTCCTGAAAAACTATGCCGCAGGTGTCAGAGACTTTACTGGTGTCAACTTGAGCGAGGTAAACTTAAGGCAAGCCAATCTCAGTGGCGTAATTTTAGATAGAGCAATTTTAGATGGAGCTAATCTGAGTCACGCTAATTTAGCCCAAGCTAGTTTGATTGAAGCAGACTTGAATGGAGCAGATTTGAGCAATGCTAACCTCGGTGGTAGCAACTTAAGGGGAGCTATCTTGGATGGAGCTATCTTGGATGGAGCCATCTTGGATGGAGCTAATTTGAGTCAGGCTGATTTGACGGTTGCTAAACTGATTGAAACTAACTTGAGTGAAGCAGATTTGCAAGAAGCTAGTTTGATAGGAGCGAATTTAGATGGAGCCGATTTGAGCGGTGCAGACTTAACTGTAGCCGACTTATCCCAAGCAAACCTCACCCAAGCAGATTTAAACCAGACAAATTTGAGCGGAGCAAATTTGTCTGGAGCCAATATAGAAGGAACAATTCTGGATGAGAATGTGTAATATTCCCCGTCGCTAAATGAAGTATCGGCTATAACGACGGGATATAAGCTCGACTTTATCTAAAATTAAAAGCTATGCGTTACCCACATCTTTCTTTACAATCTTGAAACCCTGATTTTATAACTATTTTCAAAACTGAGGGGTTAGGCATACTTGACAAATTTGTGTTTAATACTTTCGCTCAAACTGCGTTTTTATTGAGAATCAATAACGAACGAATAGGGTTATAAAAACCTGAGTGAAGCTTTCGCAAATCTTAAGAAAGATCCAGGTAATGGATAGCCTGCTAGCGTTGGGGAGTAAGCCTTAAAGTCTTTCTTTTAGAAGGAGAGAGGCTTTGAGGTAGGTGAATATTTATTGCATCTATTTCTATAAAGCAGGGCCGGAAGCTCTAAAAGTTCCAACTTCTTTGGAGCGCAGGTTTCTGTCTATCAGGAATTCTCCTTAAGAGCGGGACGCCGCGCTAACGGGAGTAGTCTTGTCATTAAACATCGCTCTTTGCTAAGGGAATGACTGTGTGGCTAAGACAGCGCCCTAAAAAAATATTTGGATTGTTCTGAAAACTTGGAACTTCAAACTTAGAACTTGGAACGCCGAGATCAAAATATATAACTTGTGTGTATAGATTATCTGCTTACAAGAAAAAGTAATGTGGATATATTTTTATAGACAAAAATACTACTTTGAAAAAGTTTGCTACAAGTAGTGTTATTTATGATTGTCATAATTAAAAAAATTGACTCTCAACTATCAATGGTGAACTCTACCCTCGTCGTCACACTCTATGTCAACCCTATGACAGGGAATGATACCAATACTGGTTCACGGTTGAGTCCGTTTAAAACCCTCACCCGTGCTTTAAAAGTAACCAGAATACTTACGAGAATTCATCTTGAATCGGGGACTTACAGCGCTGCTAATGGTGAGGTGTTCCCACTGATCGTCCCTGAAGGGGCGACAGTGGTGGGTAACGAAGCGAACAAAGGTATAGAGATTGTAATTTCCGGAAGTGGCGAGTATCAAAGCCCCAGCTTTGGTATGCAAAATATCACGCTTCTCTTACTAAATAATGCCAGTGTTTTGGGTGTAACTGTCATGAATAACTCAGCCAAAGGTACTGGTATCTGGATTGAATCGGCTGCACCTACTTTAGCTAACAATACTTTGAAGGACTGTGGGCGGGAAGGTGTATTTACCGCCGGCACTGCCAAATCGGTAATTTTAGATAACATATTTGTACAAAATACTGCAAGTGGGTTAGTAATGGCAGGTCATAGCCAGGGAGAAGTACTGCGGAATCTATTTGAAAGAAACCCTTTAGGCATAGTAATTAGTGACTTTGCCGCCCCTGCGATCGCAAATAACAAATTATCAGAAAATCGTACCGCGATCGCACTTTCTCGCAACGCCCAACCTGTACTGCGTCAAAATCTGATTGCTAAAAATACCCAAGGTGGCCTATTAGTCAATGGCAATGCGATCCCTGACTTAGGTAATACCGAAGATCCCGCCGATAATATTTTTCGTGATAATAATGAATTTGATTTATACAATGCCACTACACAAAAGCTAGTTTCCGTAGGTAATCAATTAAATCCTGCTTTAGTCAAAGGCTTAGTCGAATTGATCCCAAGCAATGAAGTAGCGGTTAACACCAATTCCTGTGATAATCCAACAAAATCCCCATCGCAAAAACTCCCCACGTCTCTTCAACTAGATGGACATTGGGCAGAACCATTTATTCAGGCATTAGTCAGCATGGATTTAACTCATGCTTTTGCCGATGGAAGCTACCAGCTAGATAAACCTATGACTCGCGCCCAGTATGCAACTCTAGTAACGATCGCTTTTAACCCATTTCCCAAAATTCCAGCACCTGATTTTACCGACGTACCTAAAGATTTTTGGGCTTATAGCGCTATCCAAATCGCGGCTAGTGGTGGCTTTGTTGGCGGATTTAGCGATCGTACTTTTCGCCCTGACCAAAATGTGCAACGACTACAGGTGATTGTCTCCCTCGTAAACGGTTTGGGACTACCAGCTGTTGAGAGCGATGTTTTAGAAGTATATAGCGATCGCCATACCATTCCCGACTATGCCCGAAAAGCTGTTGCCACTGCCACACAAGGAGGAATAGTTGCCAACTATCCAGATCCCCAACTACTTGCACCTTCATGTCCAGCAACACGCGCCGAAGTTGCAGCAATGGTTTATCAGGCATTAGTCGCCATTGGGCGAACATCTGCGATTAAATCAGCCTATGTGGGGTTGCATTCTAGGAGTTGACAAGTAAAATAGGAAACACTGCCTATTGGCTTACTAACTCGTGGAAAAAACCATGTAGTTAAAAGCACGCTAGGCTAATATGCGATGGGTGACAAAATCTTAGACCTATTGCCTAAAGCTAATAGTTCCATGTTAACAACACTTCCAGACACCTCTGCCAACTTAGCGATCGCCTTATTAATTAACTATAGTTTCGATCTCAGTGGCTATACTGCCAATGAGCTAGTTGAGCGTTGGCAAACGCAATACCCGCTTAATTGGCTACACCTGGCAGTGATTGAGGCACTATATCAAGGTCGCTATAAAGCTGTTTCCGTGCAGCAAATTTTAGTATTTTGGCAGCGCCGGGATCAGGCTACATATCATTTCAACATGGAATTTGAACGGATGATTTGTAGCAAGTTTCCCCAAAGTTTAACCTCATCGCCTGCTCCAGTCTTACCGCTAGCCAAGAAAAACCCTATTGTAGAAAAAGTTACGAGTCCTGAATTACCACCTGCTAAGATTGGCAACGGCTATCAAAGAAACAATACTGCAACTCTACAACTGAAAAGTTACGAACAAAAAACATCTTTAGGTGAAGAAGGTAAGGAGGAAGCTAGGGACAATAAAACTGTCCTGAAGTCTCCCCTTTCTGGAAAATTTGCTTCTTCAACAACGCTTCAGTTATCGTCTGCTGTCAGCCAAAGGCAAGCTTCACAAGAAATACCGCCTTCACCATCACCAATTCCTCATCAACGAAAGCCAAAACTGCTCCCACCTGCTCCTATTCATGCCCCAATCGGGCAGTTTACTCCAGAAAAAAGCGGTAGCTCTGAGTCTTTTACATCTAAACTCAAAGCGATGTCTGGCGAACGGAATACGCCAGTTGGGGGGACTGGGGAGTAGGGAGCAGGGGGACAAGGGGACAAGAAGAATAACAATGCCCAATGCCCAATTAGGTTTTTATTCCGCAACTAACTGCTTGAAACGCTCATCATCGGCAATATCATCAAAATCTAGGTCAGTTGCTGCGTCTTCTTTATACCTGGGATTAAGTTCAATTGCTTGTTGTAGAGTTAGCAGAGATAGTTCAACTTGTCTTTGCAGTGCGTAACAGGCTGCTTTGTTGTAATAGGCACTGGCATAATCTGGCTTAATTTCTAACGCTTTGTTAAAACTAGCGATCGCTTCATCATCGCGTCCCAATCTCACCAAAGTATAACCGCGTTTATCCCAGATTTTGGGAGAGTTGGGTTGGAATTCCAAGGCTTTATCAAAAGAAGCTATTGCCTCTTCGTATTGTTCCAATGTTACTAAAGAAAGACCGCGATTCAACCAAGCAATTGCATCATCAGGCTTGATTTGTGTAGCTTTGTCAAATGAGGTAAAGGCTTGCTGATGCTGTTGTAAGTTCCCAAAAGCAACGCCGCGATCGCACCAAGCTTGATGATAATCTGGTTGAATCTTAATAGCTCTATCATAAGAAGCGATCGCATCTTTGTAACGTTTCAACCTTCCGAGAGTTAGACCTCGTTTTAACCAAGCCACAGGTTCATCAGGTTGAATTTTAAGCGCTTGGTTGTAAGCTGCGATCGCATCTTCATAGCGCCTTACAGAAAACAGTTCATCTCCCTGTTTTACATACTCATCAGCAGTGAATTCAGGTTGTTGTGGCTGTTCCTGTATTTCTTCCTCAACTTCATGATTCACCGCCTGTAAGATAGATTCAGGTGTTATTTCAGTTAGTTCTTGAAGTATGAGATCCTTTCTTTCTTGGGCATCCAATTGTAACTCAGAGAGTTGAGAGACAAACTCAGTTTCTAATCTTTCTAACTTCTCCAAAATGAGAATTTTTTGTTGTTGAGCATTCCATTGTAAATCTGAGAATTGCGAACTAAACTCAGAACCAGATTTTTCTAAATTCTCAATAATTAACTCTTTGCGCTTTTGAGCATCTACTTGTAATTCCGACAGTTGTTCAGCAAAGTCTGACTGTAATGCGGCTAAACTTTCAACAATTTTATTCTTTTGCTCTTGAGCATCTACCTGGAATTTAGATAATTGAGATTTAAATTCTTTATTTAATATTCCAAAGTTCTCAAATGCAATCTCTTTTTCTTTTTGAGCATCTCTCTGGAATTCAGATACTTTTTCAGCAAATTCTAACTGCAACTTTGTTAGATTTTCAATAGCTATATCCTTTTGGCTTTGAGCATCAGACTGCCATTCAGAAAGTTGAGATGTGAACTCAGACCTTGATACTTCTAAATCAGTAACAGCTAGTTCTTGCTGTTGCTGCACGCCTAAACTTAACTTAGAAAGTTCCTCTGCCATCACAGATGCTAATTTTCCTAGATTTTCTAGTGCTATATCTTTTTGTTGTTGAGCATCAAACTCTAACTTAGATAGCCCAGAAGCAAATTTTGATTCTAAATTTTCTATATTTTCTTGAGATTTTTTGAGTTCAGTTTCTAATGTACTTAATACTTGTGCTTTAGCTATAGCTAGCTCAGAAGTAAGGATGGATACATTTTCTTCTTGTTCATTTTTAATTTTTTGTTGTAAAGCAGTCTTTTCCTGCTCTAATTCATGATTAATTTTTTTAGCTTCTTGAATAACATTTTCAGCCTCTTGCTTAACAGTGGTTAGCTGATTTTGTAGATTTTCCATTCCGTGTATTTGTTGCATTGCACTATCAACAATTTCACGGATTACCACCCGTCGCAGAAGCCAAAATAAAGCAATGATTGCGACTGGAAATAGACTTAATATAACTAGCCAGATATTCATTAGAATAGTTGTACGGTTAAAAGCCCTCCTTAAATCAGATTGAACTTGCTTTTCGGCTCGTAATCGCGTCAATTCTTCCCGTTCTTGATTCGATAAGACTGGAGTAGGGCTTAGTGTTGGGGGGGCTAATGGTGCAGATTTCCCACTGGCAATAGTAGCAGGTAGCACTAAAGGGAAAAAGACAATAGTGCTTTTTACAATTAATGCGAAAATAGCTTGATTTTTGCTCTTCATAACAACCATCTGAGTCTGTTGGTCAGTTTTTGAAGCGGCGTGCCTCTTTCCAATCTATAACAGAATTAAGTAGTTAAATGTTGTAGAGGCAGTGAAAAATGCTTAATAATCCTTAACTAATGCGTTCCCTCGCCTCTTAGTGTACGTAAAACTTCAGTGATGGAATGCAGTCAATTTTTTAACATTCTTTTTGTGAGATATTATTATAACATTGCTAAGTTGTAGCTACTGCCAAAGACTTCAAAAACCAAGCAGCACAAATAAAACTTATCAACCTGTGGATGACAGATTACAGAAACATCGACGCTTTCTTAAACTATTCACTGAATTAGGTTCTGGGTTTGTTCCTACAGATGACAGTATGCAAAGTGCAAGTTTGCTTACTTCGCACTAACATTAGATTATCTATGGTAATCAGATTACTTGTTGTAAAATTTACTTAACAAAGGTGGTAAAAAATGGGTCGCATAAATCCTTATACACTACAATTGCAGATTACCCGAATGTTTGAGCAAGGGCAATCATTTTTTGCCACAACCAAGGTACAGGAATGGTTGAAAGAACGCAAACATAATCCAGAAGATTATGAGATTATTTTCCATAAAAAGCCCGCGCCTCCTGGTTCAAAAGAAGTAATGGTAGTAGAAATTGAATTACGCCGTAAAGATGGGCAACCTGTAGATCCTTGGTTGCAGGAACAAGCAAATCTCCATGCGTGATTTTAGCAACTAGTACCGCAAGGACGTTCGGCGAAGCTCAGTTGAGCCGAGGAAGTCAAAAATCACACATAATTGTATTCCAAGCTCTTGAGGCAATAGGGAATAGGGAAATAGGCAACACACAGAAGCAAGTGTGTGGAGCAAATTCATATATTCACCCAGCAATGCCTCTTTTCTGGAAAAGTGTTTATTTAGGAATAGATATTATCTGTGCGATTGCCCATATCAAAAACATTAAACTCAATCCCGTCTAACTTCAGCCTCAAAGCCTCTAATAAAAGATTTACTCTTTCTTCAATAAAAAGGGTTAGAGCGTTTTCAGGAAGTGCATCGGCTCTTGACCATTCAAGAATAATTGTCGGTATAAGATGAGAGTGTAGCACCGCCTCTAAACCAGGTTCGTCATATTCTTTCAGATAATCTAATGGATTTTTATCGCTAATTTTCAAATTAGTTATTTGAGACAGATAGGCAATATTCATCAAGCTGTCACATTCTATTTGACTAGCAATACCACTTTGTTTAATAAAGTTAACCGGAAATATGTGGTGCAAGTTAGGCTTATCTGTTAGTAGATAATAAATATCAGACAAAACATCTCTATGAGGTTTTGCCCAATCCTGCGGTTTGTGGTTTGCATAAAGTGATAGTATTGCTCTGGATAAACGACCTCTATAACTGTAAAAAGATTTTCTTATCGAATTCTTATCAATATCAAATTGATTGAACGAGTAAGTACTATTAGCCTTTTGTTGATTAACAAAGTATATATGTTCCCAGAGGTGAGTAGTGTTTGTTATTAACTCTGCATTATGAAAACTATAATACCAAAAATACTTAGTTAAAAAACTATAATCTGGTTTATCATTACGATAAAAGTATGCTGTGATAGTCAGGTATAAATATCGGTAAGGGATTAATCTTCCACCTTTAATATGCAAGATATTATCAAAGAAATCAAAAGTTTTAGCAACGGCTATTTTAAAATTAGACCATACAGCTTCAATATGTTCTGTTTTTAGCTTATTAAGATACATATCAGTAATATTTTGTATCCCAGCTTCGGGAAATTCAAGTTTTACCACTACAGCTAGCATCTGGAGCAATGTCCAATTATCAATACTGGCATATTGACTACTAGAAATAGTTTTTTTAAATTTATCAAATAATTCCCTAAGATAGAACCCAGAGATATTATTTGTCTTATTTTCAGAACGAAAGGTCTTAGCTACCACAATATCAAAGATATTCAAAAGTTTGCCAGCTTGATTAATCCGCTCAAATATTTGGCATACCTCTGCAACTTCAATACCTCGTAACTCAATAAAGGAAATTTTGTAATTAGCCAAAACTTCCCTGATTCTCCTAAATTGTTGCATATAAGGATGATCGAATTGTCCATTAACACTTACATAAATATTTCTTTCTATTTCCCCACGGTCTTTAATTATATCTATTAAGCTGACAATTAGTTTATCTTGATAACGTTGTTTTTTACCAATATTTGCTTTTAGCTGACCATCCCTATCATCGATTTCGTCCCAAAATAAAAACCTTTTTGCATAGCTTGTGTCATCAGTTGCATCAGTAAGTTCAATAGTCAAATCTATATATAGTGTTGGATCAAAATTTTCGTTATTAGCAATTTTACCTCCATGTATTGATGTTAATAAAGAAGTTGTTCTTTGTTGTCCATCTAAAATGTACTGATACTCATTAGAGTAAAAATTATCAGCAAATTTTATACCACCTATTTCTCTATGACTTTCTAGCTTTGTATTAGTTTTCCAAATTAGAATACTTCCTAAAGGATAAAACTTATAAATACTATCCCAAAGTTTTTTTACATTCTCTTTCTCCCAGACAACATCTCGTTGAAAGGTTGGAATTTGATACTTATGTGAGAGAAGATTTTCCAAATAGAGAGGAATACTCTGAGCATCCGGCTTAATGCGTTCAGTAGATGTAAACATTGAGTTAACCTTACCTAACGTTGAGTAAATATCAAGATTGGTGTGTGAATTTAACTTGTTTTAGTAAAATTCCATACAAAGGTAACTGATATTTAATTAAGTGGCAACTTAGATTTGAGAAAATCTCTGCAACCTTTCTTCCATGCCAATGTTGCCCTGTAAACCGCCTGTGTGTACTAGTAACAAGCGATCGCCTTTACAAAAAAATCCCTGCTTTAGTAAATCCATCACTCCGTAAAACATTTTGGCGGTATATACGTAATCGAGGGGTACGCCATGTTGCTCTGTGAACTGCTGGCTGAATAGTAGTAACTCATTGTTCACCTTTGCATAGCCGCCGAAGTGGTAATCACATACCAATTCCCAGGAAGCGGGAGAACTATATGGTGAGGGTAAACCAAAAGCGAGGTAATTTGTCAATAAACTTTCGATTTGTGGTGCAAGAAATGCGCCATTTTTCAATACTGGAAAAGCGATCGCTCTTTGTCCTTCATGCAACGAAAGCGCAATACCTGCTAGTGTGGTGGCTGTACCGCAGGCTACGCATATATGATCAAATGCGTAGGTGTAGCCAGCACTTCGACAAAGCTCAGTGACCACCGTAGGCATCGCATCAGCAATTATCTCTGTACAGCCGCGCACACCATTTAAATTACCCCCACCTTCGGGAATAATAAATACCTCGCCGAAACGTTGTTGCAGATATTCCTCTAACGCTGGTGTGTTGCGCTGTCGATACATCTCACGGTTTAGGTATACAATCTGCATACCCTGTTGTACAGCAAAACTCAGCGTAGGATTCAACGGTAGCCTCTCCTCGCCACGAATTACGCCGATGGTGCGAAAACCGAAAAGATTACCAGCCGCCGCAGTTGCATAGATGTGATTGGAATAAGCGCCGCCAAAGGTTAGCAGCGTTGTGAAATTTTTCTCTTTAGCGTCCAAAAGATTGTATTTCAGCTTGAACCACTTGTTGCCGTTAACGAACGGGTGCATGAGATCGAGGCGTAGTACATACAGATCAACACCTGCGTTACGGGCGATTTTGCTGTTGATTTGTTGTATGGGAGGAGCAATAAAGGTTAACGACACGTGTCAACATTCTAACTTATAATTTACATTCTCTCACGCTCATTAGTGAACATAAAAGTAATGATAAACATTGAGTAATTCAATGGTAAATCAATCAAAATGAGCAATAAATCTTTCTGATGATTAGCTTTAGAAATTGGCATTTTACTAATTGAGTATTTCAGGTAAATATAAGGAACATAACACTCGCTCCAGATAATATTCTTTTTGGAGAAAAGAAATGGTTGCACTCACACAGCTTGCTCAAGTTATTCCCAATCCAGGACGTTTGACAATTGAAACTGTTGAAATTGCTCCTCAAACTACAGCTATCCGTTGTCTCGACTGGGATCGAGAACGTTTTGATATCGAGTTTGGTTTACGGAATGGTACAACCTATAATTCTTTCTTAATTCAGGGAGAAAAAGTTGCTTTAGTTGACACATCTCACCGCAAGTTTGAGGAATTATATCTTGAGGTAGTGGCGGGATTAATTGATCCGGCTAAAATAGACTATTTGATTATCAGCCACACGGAACCAGACCACAGTGGCTTAGTGAAAGATATTTTGCAATTAGCTCCCTCAATTACTGTTGTCGGTGCAAAGGTGGCTATTCAATTTTTAGAAAATATGGTTCACCAGCCTTTTAAATCAATGCAGGTGAAAAGTGGAGAGCGCTTAGATTTAGGCAACGGACACGAATTAGAATTTATCTCTGCACCTAATTTACACTGGCCTGACACAATCTTGACTTATGATCACAAAACTTGCACTCTCTACACTTGCGATGTGTTTGGAATGCACTACTGTGATGACCACACCTATGATGAAAATATTACTTTAATAGAGGAAGATTTTCACTATTACTATGATTGTCTCATGGGCCCAAATGCCCGATCTGTCTTGGCAGCTTTAAAGCGGATTGAAAAGTTAGATATAAGAACAGTTGCCACAGGGCATGGCCCTTTATTACAACATTATATCTCCGAATGGCTCGGACGCTATCAAAACTGGAGTTTAGAACAAGCAAAAACAGAGACATTAGTGGCTCTATTTTATGTTGAAGATTACGGGTATAGCGAGCATTTAGTCCGTTCCATAGCACATGGATGCACGAAAACAGGTGTGGCAATAGAATTAGTAGACCTCAATAGTGCGGAGCCTCAAGAAGTTCGAGAATTAGTTGCACAAGCCTCTGGTCTAGTAATTGCAATGCCACCCCAATCTTCGGTGATGATTCAAGCTGCTTTAAGTACAATTTTAGCTGCTGTTCACAAGAAGCAGGCAATTGGTTTATTAGAGTCGGGAGGTGGAGAAGATGAACCTGTTTATCCTTTACGTAATAAATTTCAAGAACTAGGATTAACTGAAGCTTTTCCTCCTATCTTAGTTAAAGAAACTCCTACACAAGCAACGGAACAACTTTGTGATGAAGCGGGGACAGATATGGGCCAATGGTTAACCCGCGATCGCACCATTAAACAAATCAAATCTATCAATACCGAGCTAGAAAAAGCTTTAGGGCGGATTAGCACAGGATTGTATATTATCACCGCCAAAAAAGGAGAAATTCAGAGCGCAATGTTTGCTTCTTGGTTGACACAAGCGAGTCTTGAGCCTTTAGGAGTAGCGATCGCAGTATCCAAAGATCGGGCAATTGAATCCTTGATGCACGTTGGCGATCGCTTTGTTTTAAACGTTTTAGAAGAAGGCAAATATCAAGGATTAATGAAACATTTCCTGAAACGTTTTGCTCCTGGTGCAGACCGTTTTGCTGGAGTGAAAACATATCCAGCGAAAAATGAATCGCCCGTTTTAGCTGAAGCTTTGGCTTACATGGAATGTGAAATTACTAGCCGCATGGATTGTGGAGATCATTGGGTAATTTATAGCACAGTCCAAACTGGAAGAGTTGCCAACCTACATGCACTTACTGCCGCTCATCACCGCAAAATTGGTAATCATTACTAAATTGTCATTTGTCATTGGTCATTGGTCATTATTTTCCCCTTTCTCCCCACTCCCTAACTCCCAACTCCCCACTCCCTACAAATATGTATAAATCTGTTGAAAATACCCCGATTACCATGTACGAAATTAATCGTGGGCGCGTCGTGCGAACCTTGGAATTTATCCAAGATGTGATTGTAATTTCTTTGTGTATCGGTTTATTTAGCTTCATGGTGCTTCAGGTGAGAGATATGTTTCTCTCCTTACTTCCGCCTCTAGATTTTCATGCTGTTACTGCCGATATTCTCTTTTTACTTATCTTAGTTGAGCTATTCCGACTACTGATTATTTACTTACAGGAACATCGAGTATCTATTGGGGTAGCTGTTGAAGTTTCCATCGTTTCCGCCTTGCGAGAAGTAATTGTTAAAGGTGTTCTAGAAACAAGTTGGAGTCAAGTTTTAGCAACTTGTGCCTTTTTATTAGTCCTGGGAGTACTACTGTTCCTCCGAGTTTGGCTACCCCCTACCTTTGAAGGTATCGATCCCGAACAAGAAGTATCTAAACGCTATAGAAGCCGAGCCAAGTCTGAATTAATACAAAACAATGGTCATTAAAAAGAGGGAATGGGGAGTGGGGAAGAAGCAGGGGTGCAGGGAGCAAGGGAGAAGAATTTTCCCCCTCAGCAAGAGCAGCACCCCGCCCCTCTGCCTCTTTTCAATGCCCAATGCCCAATTCCCCATTCCCAATTCGCAATTCCCAATTCCCCACTATTAACAGAGGTTATTATGTCTGCTGCCACATTAACACCCAACCATAGCAGAGATGTACAAGTTGTTGAAATTGGTAAAAATACTCTGATTCTGCGATCGCGGACTTGGGACAGATTAAAATTTGAGGTGGAGTATTCCCGCCAACGGGGAACTACAGCGAATTCTTATCTAATTCAAGCTGATAAAAAGGCTTTAATTGACCCTCCTGGTGAATCTTTTACCGAAATTTACCTTCAGCAACTTGCACAACATTTAGACTTCACTACCTTAGATTACATTGTTCTCAGCCATGTCAACCCAAACCGCAGCGCAACTCTGCAAGTATTGCTCTCTCAAGTTCCTCAAGCCACTATAATTTGTTCTCGCCCCGCCGCCAATGCTCTCAAAACTGCCTTTCCCGAATTGGAGTCACGTATTCAAGTGGTGCGATCGGGGGATACTTTAGATTTAGGACAAGGACATCTTCTATCATTTATCACTGTACCAACTCCCCGGTGGGCAGATGGACTTTGTACTTATGATTCTGCAACAAAAATTCTCTACACAGATAAACTTTTTGGCGCTCATATTTGCGAAGATACTTTATTTGATGAAGATTGGAAGGGATTAGATGCGGAACGTCGTTACTATTTTGAATGTCTCCATGCACCCCAAGCTAAACAAGTTGAAGTAGCCTTAGATAAATTGTCAGTTTTGGGAGCCAGATGTTATGCTCCAGCACACGGGCCAGTTGTCCGTTACAGCCTCAGCCGTTTTACTTATGATTACCGTCAATGGTGTCAAGGGCAAAAATCTCAAGAATTGAGTGTCGCTTTGCTTTATGCTTCTGCTTATGGAAATACGGCAATTATGGCGAATGCGATCGCTCAAGGTTTGATCCAAAATGGAGTTAATGTAGAATCAATCAATTGTGAACTAGCCGATTCTGCGGAGATTAACCGCATTGTAGAAACTTGCGATGGCTTGATTATCGGTTCGCCCACTTTAGGCGGCCATGCACCAACTCAAATTCAAACTGCTTTAGGAATAGTTCTCTCGGTGGCGGCTAAAACTAAGTTAGCTGGGGTGTTTGGTTCTTACGGTTGGAGTGGTGAGGCAATAGATTTAATCGAAAGCAAGCTCAAAGATGCTAATTATCAACTAGGATTTGAAACACTTCGGGTGCGTTTCAGTCCTACTCCTGAGATTCTTCAGCAGTGTCAAGAAGCAGGCGCTTTGTTTGCCCAAAACTTGAAGAAAACTAAAAAACTGCGTTCTTCCCGCCAGGTTGTGACAGAAACCCATGTAGATCGTACTGAACAAGCTGTGGGGCGGATCATTGGTTCTTTGTGTGTTGTGACAACTCGTGATGAAGAAACTCACAAAGGGGTTTTAACTTCTTGGGTATCGCAGGCAACTTTTAACCCGCCAGGAATTATGATTGCGATCGCTAACGAGCAGAATGCAGATTTAATGCATCATCCTGGTGATAAATTTGTGCTGAATATCCTTAAAGAAGGAAGAAATGTCCGACGGTATTTTTCTCGTCACAGCACTTTAGGCGATAATCCTTTTGCGAATCTTGACACAAAAACTGCTCTTAATGGTTGTTTGATTTTAAATGAGGCATTAGCCTATTTAGAATGTACAGTGCAAAATCAGCTTGAATGTGGCGATCGATGGTTAATTTATGCCGTCATCGATCACGGTGAAGTGTTGGAAAATGAAGGTGTCACTGCTTTAGAACATCGTAAATCAGGCAGCTATTATTAATCTGATTTTTCACAGTATGTGGAAAACCTCTCTCCTAAGAGGCTACGGTGTACACACAAGTGCTTTCGTTCAGAACACGAGGGTTTTCGTTCAGAACACGAAGGCTTTCGTTCAGAACACGAGGGCTTTCGTTCAGAACACGAGGGCTTTCGTTCAGAACGCGAGGGCTTTGGTTCAGAACACAAGTCTTTTTTGAGCTTTTGAGGGAATGAAACAGCCCTGCCCTTTTTAAGGGGGATTTAGGGGGATCTAAAACTTTTGATACCGACAATAGGACTTTTCAAAGATCCTCTTAAAAAGGGGGGCTAAGAGTCTATTGCATCACTTGACTATTTTTATGAATTATCCAAAATTTAGCTGATTATCTTTGAAAACATCCTTTCTTAATTTTACTAAAAATAAAAGGTCTCTCAAAATATTCTCCTAACCTAGCCTTGCAAGCAGGTAGCCCTAGTTTGGCGCGAAATTCGTCGTCATATACTGCTTCTTGCCAATTTTCTGCCGATTTAATCTGCTCGATCGTTAGATTTTTAGCATGACGAAAATCTGCTCTATCTACATTACTTTGAGTCAAGTCAACATCACGGAGGTTAGCACCTCTTAAATCTACTCCATTTAATTTTGCGACATTTAATCTAACACCACTTAAATTTATATCTCTTAAGTCTGAGAAGGTTAATTCACTATAGGTGAAATCAGCATTTTGTAAGTTTGCTGATTGAAGATTGACATTATGAAAGCTGACATAAGATAAATTAGCATTATTTAGATTTGCTCCCGCTAAATCTACATCTGAAAGGTAGATACTTTTTAAGTTAGCACTACTTAAATTCGCAGCACGGAGATTACTATCAGAAATAAATAAACCAGACAGATTAGTATTAGATAAGTTAGCCAATTGTAAGTTAACGTTATTTAACGAAACTTGATAGTTTGCATTACAACTAAAATCAATATCACCAATTTCTGAAAATCCCGATTCTCCATGATCTTCAGATATCACAATCCATCGCATCTCTGCTTGGCGTAGATCAGCACCTTGTAAATTTGCACCATCTAATTTAGCATCTGTCAGTTCAGCTTCTCTTAAATCTGCTCCAGCTAAATCAGCATTTTTTAAATCTGCACCACCTAAATCACACTTAGGACATTTTTTAGTTGTCAGCAACTGCTTTATTTGATTGAGATTTGCAGTTCTTTTAGCCTCACAATCTGTACAACCAGAAAGAAAACTAATTAATATAACTGATGCAATTAGTTTTTTTAATTTCATATAGATATTCAATTATGAATTATCAATTATTTTGATACAAAGAGATTTTTCAGGAACTTTACCCATTATCGGCGAATCTTAGTGCCAGTCCCCCATACCCAATATCGTGATCTAAGATTGTTGGGTATTCTATAAATTGCGATCGCCACTATACCGATGATCGAAGTTGAGCATCTAAGTAAAATATACGGTTCCACCCCAGCGATTACCGATGTCACTTTTAGCGTCGAACCTGGGGAAATTTTAGGGTTGTTGGGCCCCAATGGCGCTGGTAAAACCACAACCATGAGAATTCTGGCTGGTTATCTACCGGCAACTAATGGAAACGCCCGAATTGCTGGTTATGATGTCCATGAAAATTCTCTGGCTGTACGCCAACGCATTGGTTATTTACCGGAAACACCGCCGTTATATCCAGACATGACGGTGGAAGGATTTTTGCATTTTGTCGCCCGAATTAAGGGAGTATCAGCAGGCGATCGCCCCAACAAGGTAACAGCCGCTATCGAACGCTGCAACTTAGAAGATAAGCGGCGGGTGATTATTCGCAAACTCTCTAAAGGATACCGCCAAAGAGTAGGAATTGCTCAAGCAATCGTCCACGATCCACCAGCAATCATTCTCGATGAACCCACCGTTGGACTCGATCCTCGACAAATAATTGAGGTGCGGAATTTAATCAAAAGCCTTGCTGGTACTCACACAATTATTCTTTCTACGCACATTTTGCCAGAAGTGAGCATGACTTGTAGCCGCGTCGCCATCATCAATCGCGGCAAAGTTGTGGCCACTAATACACCAGAAAACTTGATGACTCAGTTGACAGGTGGTTCAGGGTATGAGTTGGAAATAGAAGGAGAAGCTGCCCTAGCGAAACAAGTATTGCAAAATGTCGCGGGTGTGAGTCTGATAGAATCAATTCCGACAACTGGAGGCCATCAACCCCAGGAAAACCGCGCTTATTTGCGGGTAATATCGCAACCGGGAAAAGAACCAGGAAAGGATATTGTTGCAACATTAGTGCGTGCAGGCTTTGGCTTACATGAATTGAAGCGAGTTAACGCTACCTTAGAGGATGTATTCTTGCAACTAACCACAGAAGAAAAGAATTTCGAGACTGAGGTAGACTTAGCAGCAGACAAAGAAGGAGAAGCAGCATAAATGGGTGTAGTGCTGAGTAATATTATTGCCATTTATCGCCGAGAGTTACAGAGTTATTTTGTATCGCCTTTAGCTTATGCGATCGCAGGCATATTTTGGTTCATCGCCGGGTTATTCTTCGTGATGATTTTGCTAGGGCCAGATGGCATTTTGCTAGGAGTCGCGGCAATAGATGCACAAGGGCAACAACTGGGAGTGCCAACACCGCCGATAGATGTCCCCTACGAATTTATCCGGGCATTCTTGGATCGCATGGGTTGGCTATTGTTATTTATCCTGCCAATTCTCTCGATGGGACTCTATGCCGAAGAACGTAAGCGCGGCACTTTAGAACTATTAGCCACTTCACCAATCACCAATTGGGCGGTAGCTGTAGGTAAGTTATTGGGCGTGCTAACATTTTTTACCACGATGGTTTTACCCATGTTAGTGTTAGAAGCGATCGCAATCAGTGGATCAAATCCACCAATAGCGTTCTCAATTCCCTTGCTGGGTCATTTTGGATTAATCTTGCTAGCAGCAGCAATTTTATCTGTAGGAATGTTTATTTCTTCTTTAACAGACAGCACAATTCTGTCTGCCGTCTTCACCTTTGCAGTAATTTTATTATTGTTATTGATTGATTTAATCGCCAAAATTGTCCCTGGCCCCGTGGGCGAAGCATTAGGTTATCTGTCGTTACTGAAACATTACAACACTTTAATTCAAGGTATTTTTGATACCAGCGCCTTAATTTTATTCGCCAGTTACATTTTTTTGGGCATTTTTCTCACTGCTCAATCAATTGATGCACTGCGCTTTCAAAGGCAATAGTACCACATGGCGGAAGTCAAAAGGAGCCAGTGCGTTGGGCGGCTCTGCCGACTTGAAGCAACTGGCGTTCAAAATTCAAAAGTCAAAAAGCTTATAGGGCAGACTTTTTGACCATTTGAAATGGGTGGTTTATTTACGCTGTAGTGTAGTAGTTATATAAGTTATGAATAAAAAGTTAGGAGAGAGGAGTTCAAACTTATAACTCATAATTCCTAACTCCTGACTCCTCACTTTAGTCTAATAATATGAAGATAGTTGCAAAAAATAAACTGTGGAAATATCTGTTTTGGTTAGGTCCATTCCTAATTGCTGTCGGCTTAACAATTGGGTTAGTCTCTGAACAGTGGGGACTAATTACATTAGCATTTTTGATTACAGGAATTGTGATCAGTGGATTGGGGATAATATGGCAAAGCTACAAGAGTAGTTGGTGGAAACGTCGTTCTACACAAGCTGGGACTAATGCCTTGGTGGCAACTCTGGCAGTGTTGGCAATTTTAGGATTGATTAACTTTTTGGGAACTCGTTATCACTTGCGGGCAGACTTAACAGAAAGTCAATTGTTTACTCTTGCGCCCCAGTCACGGGAACTAGTGAGGGCTTTGCCACAGGCAGTTAAAGTGTGGGTGTTTGATATTAACCAAAATCCCCAAGACCGAGAACTGCTTGAAAATTATCAGAGACAAAGCTCAAAATTTCAATTTGAGTACATCGACCCGCAAGCTAGACCAGGACTTGCAGAAAAGTTTGGTGTCAAAGATTACGGAGAAGTTTACTTAGAATCTGGCGATAAACGGCAATTAGTGCAAACAGTAAATCAAAATGAGCGCTTGTCAGAAATTAGATTAACTAGTCGCCTGCAACAACTAACAAGTTCAACCACAGCCAAAGCTTATTTACTTCAAGGTCACGGCGAACGTCAACTTTCTGCTGGTAAAGGTGCAATATCACAAGCTGTTCAGGGATTAGGCGACAAAAATTTCACAACATCACCGTTAAATTTAGGAGAAACTTCTAAAGTTCCTCAAGATGCGGCTGTAGTGATAGTGGCTGGCCCCAAGCGAGGGCTGTTTGAAGGCGAAGTTAAAGCTTTGCAAGAGTATCTTAATCGCGGTGGTAATTTACTGCTGATGATTGATCCTAATACCGATCCCAAAGTTGACAGCTTGCTACAAGAGTGGGGTGTTCGTCTAGATAATCGTTTAGCAGTTGATATCTCTGGCGAAAGCGTGGTTGGACTTGGCCCTGCTGCACCCTTAGTCACAGAATATGGAGAACATCCGATTACCAAAGATTTCGGTAACGGTAATTCTTTTTATCCGATTGCCCGACCACTGGAAATTACCTCTGTGCCTGGTGTTGAGGCTACTCCTTTGCTACGAACTAAACCCTACCCCAACAGTTGGGCAGAAAGCGACCTCCAAAGCGAAAAGTTGGAGTTTAATGAGGGTAAAGACCTCAAAGGGCCTTTAACCTTGGGCGTTGCCTTAACAAGAAAACAAGCAGCTAAATCTGCTTCCACTCCTCAAGCTACACCGACACCTTCACCCCTACGATTACCAACCACTCAAAGCAAGGCTTCCCCCACTCCCCCTGCCTCCCCTGCCCCGACTCCTTCCCCTACTTCCTCATCTCAAACAGCCATCGAGTCCCGTTTAGTGGTTTTAGGAAATTCTGATTTCGCCACCGATGGCTTGTTTCAACAGCAATTAAATGGAGATGTATTCCTCAACTCAGTTACTTGGCTGAGTCAACAGGATCAGCAACCCCTTTCCATTCGCCCCAAAGAACCAAAAAACCGTCGGATAACCCTGACAACCACACAAGGCAATCTTCTAATATTGTCATCTCTGTTGCTTTTACCTTTAATTGGGTTTGCGATCGCAGTTATTATTTGGTGGAAACGACGATAAGAAAAAAGTTAGGGATTAGGAGTTATGAATACTAACTCTTTACCAATGACAAATGACAAATGACTAAAAAATGAAATTGCCGAAAACGACTTTAATTTTGATACTGCTAACGCTGGGTTTAGGTGGTTTTGTTTACTTCTATGAAATTCGGGGTGCAACTGTGCGAGAAGAAACCAAAGAGCAAAAGCAGAAAATTTTCTCTTTTGGGGAAGATAATGTACAGTCTTTAACAGTCACGACAAAAAAACTCACTCTGAATCTGGAACGTAACCCTGAATCTAGTAACCCTAAGTGGCTAATCAAATCTCCGGTATCGGGCCCAGCAAATGATGCTATTGTTTCTTATTTAATGGATTTGTTGGTCAAAGGTAATAGCGATCAAACCTTATCAACTCCAGCAAAAGAGCTTAAAGAATTCGCCCTAGATCAACCCCAAGCAACCATCAATATCACCTTGAAAAACCGACAAAGCCATCAGTTGCTATTGGGTAAATCTAACTTTAATGGTCGTTTCTTGTATGCTCAAGCTGACCCGACTGCTAAACCCGATGGAAATATAAATGTGCTGTTGGTATCTACAGATTTTGCAAATGCCGTAAATCGGGAACTATCAGAGTGGAAACAATCTGTAGATAATAGTCAGAAACTTCCTCCACTCACTATTCTTAAACCGACTCCGACAAACAGCAAATAATTAATTCAAAATCTGGCAATATTATTATGACAAATCCAACAGCAACATTGCTGATTTCTTGCCCTGATCAACGGGGATTGGTGGCGAAATTTGCCAATTTCATCTATTCTAATGGTGGTAATATTATCCATGCAGATCAGCATACAGATTTTGCTGCTGGGTTATTCCTTACGCGTATTGAATGGCAGTTAGATGGGTTTAATTTGCCACGAGAATTTATTGCTCCTGCATTTAATGCGATTGCTCAACCATTAGGCGCGAAGTGGGAAATACATTTTTCTGACACAGTACCACGCATTGCTATTTGGGTAAGTCGGCAAGACCATTGTCTATTTGACTTAATTTGGCGACAACGTGCTAAAGAATTTATTGCTGAAATTCCTTTAATTATTAGTAACCATTCTAATTTAAAGGTAGTTGCAGAGCAATTTAATATTGACTTCCAGCATATTCCTATTAATAAAGATAATAAAGCAGAACAAGAAACCCAACAATTAGAATTATTACGCAAGTACAAAATAGATTTAGTTGTATTGGCTAAATATATGCAGATTGTTAGTGCAGATTTTATTAGTCAATTTCCGCAAATTATTAACATACATCATTCATTTTTACCAGCTTTTATCGGAGCAAATCCTTATCATCGAGCTTTTGAACGCGGTGTGAAAATTATTGGTGCAACTGCTCATTATGCTACTGCTGATTTAGATGCAGGCCCAATTATTGAACAGGATGTGGTGCGAGTTAGTCACCGTGATGAAGTTGATGATTTGGTGAGAAAAGGCAAAGATTTGGAGAGAGTTGTATTAGCAAGAGCGGTGCGATCGCACTTGCAAAATCGTGTATTAGTCTATGGTAATAGAACAGTAGTATTTGAGTAATCTGCTAAAGCCGCAAAATACGTCGGTAAGGGCAGGCATTGCCGTGCCCGTACAGCATGGTCTATTTACGTAGTTTACCGCCGTAGGCATCGCAAGAGAATTAAGAAAAGCCTGAAAACTTCCTCAAGCTCGTTAATTCACATTACAATGCATTTGTACAGTGCCTAAGTCGTAATTTAGAAGCAATTAGGAATCAAACTATACTAATATCGCTTGATAGCTAAAGTTAGTCCATCGGCGATGGGGACGAGAGAGAGAGTAACCCGTTCGTCATGATGTAACTTCTCGTTGAGTGCCCGAATTGATTGGGTACTTTCATCTTGATTTTGCGGATCAGCAACTTGTCCTGACCATAAAACATTATCAATAGCAATCAATCCACCTGGACGAATTAATTTCAGCGATCGCTCATAATATCCATCATAATTTTCTTTATCAGCATCAATAAAAGCAAAATCAAATGTCTCGGCTTGGCCAGTTGCTAATAGATGATCTAAAGTTTCTAAAGCTGGTGCCAATCGCAGATCGATTTTATCGGCAACCCCGGCTTGCTGCCAATAGCGGCGTGCGATCGCAGTAAATTCTTCACTCACATCAGCAGCGATAATCTTGCCATCATCAGGAAGCACTAAGGCAACTGAGAGTGAGCTATAACCAGTAAATACACCAACTTCCAAGGTTTTCTTCGCTCCAATGAGCTGTACCAGCAGTCTCATAAACTGCCCTTGTTCTGGTGAAATCTGCATTGTGCCTCTGGGATGGCTGGCGGTTTCTTGGCGCAATTTCAAAAGAATCTCCGGTTCTCGTAGCGAAACGGACAAAAGGTAATTATAGAGTTGGTTATCAAGACCTATAGACTGTTTTGGCATGGTAAATGACAGACTTGGAAGAATCTACAGTTATACTATCGCCAAATACTAGTACCGTAAGGCGGAAGTCAAAAGTATTATGGAATAAGCTGTTTAGCACTTTTTAATAGTCTGCCTATTTCCCCCGTCCTGTACTACCTACGATCTCAATTAACAAAACTTGAGGCTTAAGCTAAAAACAAAGGGAATTAGGGACTGGACAAGAAAAATTTTCATGTATTCTGGTGTATAAAGTTCATGAGCAATTAGGAAGTTTAAAAACCTGCCAAAATGGCAACCCGACTCTGATTAACCAAGTTAAATTGTACAAAGATAAACGACTTCAAGGGTTTTGTTATCAGGGGCTACCACCTAAGTAAATTCCTCTTGTAAAACACTATCTATTAAGTGATTTACAAAAATAACTATTTCTACTAATTATTAGCAGAGGATTTTTTTATGGAAATAAATATTAATAATTAGGTTTGGCATTTGCTGCAACAGGAATATTAAATGCGTATGGGCGTTGTTGAAGTACGCATTAGCCCCCAAATAATGGGCAACGTCTGTATACATTCCTGTTCACTTCAGTAGCAAATGGCAGAGTGGGAGTTTGAAAGCTGACTGATATGCTTCCTCCCACTCTCTTTTTATAAAAAGGCGTTGGAAAAACCCACTCTTTTTAAAGATGGATGAGAAACGCCCCGATGTGGTTGACGGTTAACAGTCTTTCGTGTTATCCCATCCCTTTTTAGGGATGGGATGAGCTTAACAATCAGTATCTCGCAGTATCTCGTAAAAACTCAAGAATCGCTGCATTCAACACTTCAAAAGCACCAGTTGACGCATCATGGTAGCAGTTAGACAAAATTTGTAATCTAGAATTGGGGATATGCTGATGTAATTTTTCACCATGACTAACAGGAAACCAACTATCTTGCTCACCCCACAATATTAGTGTAGGGCACTTAATTGCACTCAGGTTATTTTGAATTTTGGTGAGCATATTTGGCTTCTTTTCTTGCCAATTATCAATTTCTCGCGCTGCTATTTGTAAGTCTTCGGCGACTTTCGCAACCGTACCAGGAAATTCAATAAACGGGTAAGTTATCCAATAAACATCTTCCTGTGTCAAAATTGACGGATCAAATAATACCCCACGCCTTTCTATTGCCATAATTTCTCTCAATAGAGGTGCAAACAAATATGCCAAACGTAGATAGTCAATTGTATGGATTATTTCCAAAGGCGTTTGGGCAAGTACCCACATAGCCCAATGGGGTAGACGTTCGGCAAAAACAGGTACGTTTACTACTACAAGCTGCTCGACTAACTGCGGGTTTTCTTGAGCAAGGGCAAGGGCAATTAATCCCCCCAAAGATTCAGCCACAATCACTGCGGGTTCATCACATAATGCCTCAATAACTCTTTGAAACTCAATAACTTGATGACCGTTATGTTCTCTACGAGACAATGGTTTTTCGGAAAAACCAAAACCTTTGGCATCAAAACAAATTACCCGAAAATATTTAGATAATGGTGTTATACTATTGCGCCAATTATAGCTCCAACTACCCATCCCATGTAGTAAAATTAGCGGTTTACCTTTACCTTTTTCGCCATAAGCAATTTGTACAGGATATCCTTTAGCATCAGTAATAACTAGACTTTGCCGCCCTTTAGGGAAAGTAGCTTGCCACCAATCTTTCATTCTGTTATCAATAAATAATTGAACTAATTCTAGAGGTTTAAGTAAAGACCAACTAACAAGCAGCAAGCTTTGTGCCGGAGTCTAAATCCGAGTTGCAAAACTTAATTATGAATTATATCAAATCCGTTTATATCAAAATTATTCCTCTTTACCCTCCCTCAGCGTTTCTGTGGTTTTTTAATCATTCGGATGCTACCGAATTTGATATTACAAATTACGTAGCTTGCTTCTCGCCGGAGGCGAGTATTACAAATTATTTTAACCGCCTGTTAAAAAATTCCACAGCATTCTAATTAGTAATACTGGCAATGCTACTAAAACAATGGCAATCAGCAACAATCCAACTAAAACGGCAAAGATAAACCACTTATTCGCACTCTTTTGCTGGCTAGGAAACTTTAAGTAGTCTTCTAATAGCTTGATATTATTAGTGTTAGCTTTCCAGGCAAAATCAAAAAAGTCTCCTAAAACTGGAACAGCGCCTACCAAGCCATCAATAATCACATTCAGAACCATTTTGCCTAAAGTGGCTTTAGATACACCTAGCCGTGCTGCTTCTAAAATGATGTAGCTAGAAAACATGATTCCTAAAAAATCACCACCAATAGGTATAAGTCCGACAATTGGATCTAGACCAAAACCAATCTGCGTACCAGGAATGGTAATAACATTATCCAGCAGCCGACTTAACTGACGCAGACGCTTCAAGGTGGGTGCTTTGGCATCAGGTTCAATCATCGAAAAGCGAGAAGGAGAATCAGGCATCAAAGCGATCGCTAACTTTGTATTGAATCGTTAGACATTCTACTCCCCTACTGAACTTTTGCAAAAATTTCCTCAGGGATTTATAACGATATTTACAATTTAATATTTTTTATCAGATTCTGACTGTGCTTTTGCCGCATATCTTCGCCGACAGTCACGTTCAGCTGATCGCCAATTAATAGAACAGCAGCGCTCATTGACAGCCAAAGCATTAAAACTATCACAGCCCCTACTGCACCATAGACTTTATTATAATTGCCAAAATTCGCCACATAAAGCCGAAATAGGGCAGACAATATTGCCCAGAAAACAGCTGCTAAAATTGCTCCAGGCATCATTGGCGTGCCTGGGTTCCACTGGCTAGGACCATAGCGATAGACAAAGCTAAAAGCAACAGCAACAATACTTAAAGCTAAGGGCCAGCGTAACAACTGCCAAAGATGCAACAAGAAGATCAAAGAATCATTTTCGCGCACTACCATTCCCAACAGTAGGTCACTAATAAACACTAAGAAAGAAGCCAAAACTAAAAGCAACATAGTACCGACTGTTAATCCCAAAGAGACAAGTTTGGCTTTCCAAAAGGGACGGATCTCTTCTGGAGGAATTTGATGGATTTGGTCGAAGGCGGTCATAGCGGTACTCACCGCCCCAGAAGCAGTCCAAATTGCTAATATAAAGCTCAGAGAAAATAAACCACTGTTTCTAGAATTGGTAATTTCTGTGGTAGCAAAATCACGAATTAGAATCAGGGCTTCTTCAGGTAAAACTTGACTGAGTTGTGCCGCTAGCTGTTTAAAGGTAGCTTGTAAAGATTCTACCAATAAGCCAATGGCTGTGAGGACAGCAAGAATTGCTGGAAACAGCGATAATATAGCATTGAAGGCAATTTCCGAGGCAAGTCCCATCAATCGCCTTTCGATTGTTCTGGCAAAAGTTTTTTTGAGTGTGCGCCAATTGAGGTGGCGAAAGAAACGGAAAAAACGAGGCTTTGGCATAACTCAAGAGTTAAAACTGGTTAGTTTATTAACTACTGTGCCAAATTTTGTATAGCGATCGCATTTATCTTTTTAACACAACAACACCGAGTGGGGAGTCTAATGGCTCTTGACTAATGACTAATCACTAATGACCATTGACTAATAACTAATGACTATTAACTTATGAATCAAAATTTAACACAACAGTGGTTAACAGAAATTCAAACACTCAAAGAGCAGATGGCGGGACTTCAGAGCGATCGCGATGTAGCTTGGGAAAGTGCCCAAAAATGGCGTCAGCTTTACAACACAGAAGCAGAACAACGTCGCACAGATGCCCAACTGTCCCAACAGGCGATCGCATCCCTCAAGGCAGACTTGCATAAACTCCGGGGACTGGAGGTTGAGACACTGGCTGCTGGGACACCAGCAACAGCGATCAAACAAGAAATAGAACAACTAAAATCTGTGGAGGACTTACAAGCTAAACTCATCGTTGTAATCAAAGAACGCGATCGCCTCTTGCAAGCTTTGAAAACTGAGCAGGATAACCACGCTCAAACCCGCAATAGCCTTACTACTGCCTTGGGTGATGCTATTGATAGCTTGACACAGGAACGAGCCAGAAAAGAAAAAGAGAGTAAATAAAGAGTTTGTAGTAAATTCCTTAACCGACAAAAAAAGGATACAGAGCAACTAAATTTATTTATGAGGATTATTAATTTTGAATTTTAAATTTTGAATTCAAAGCAAAGCGACGTGATGCTATCCTTGTATTGGCTGAATGCCGGATGCAATTAATCTCTCTATCGACTTGCTATCTAGGGGTTGGGAGAAAAAATATCCCTGTGCATATTTACATTTCATTGCTCTAAGTTGTGCCAGTTGCTCTACTGTTTCTATGCCTTCTGCTATTACATCTATATTTAGACTTTGTGCTAGGGTGATGATCGCTTGGACAATTTCCAAGTTTTCCCCATTAACACCAATCTTAGTAACAAAAGAACGATCAATTTTCAAGGCATTACTTGGAAAGCGGTGCAGGTAACTCAAGGATGAATAGCCTATACCAAAATCATCTAAATGTAATTGAATATTCATCTTTTGCAGTTGCAATAGCATAAAAGTTACTGATTCAATATTTTCCATCAGTACACTTTCGGTAATCTCCAGCTTTAAATTACTGCCTTCTAGACCAGTCTCTTGGATAATTTGGTTAATTTGTTCAATTAGCTTAGGTTGTGAAAATTGTTTAGTGGAAAGATTTACACTGATTGTCAAGGGTGGGTCAGTAGGAAATTGTATTTGCCAAGCACGCATCTGACGACAAGCCTCGCCTAGTACCCAATAACCAATAGGGATAATCAACCCAGTTTCTTCTGCTAGTGGAATAAAGTTGTCTGGAGTAACTAATCCCAGTTGTGGGTGCTGCCAGCGAACGAGAGCCTCGAAGCCAATAATTTTGTAAGTTTCTAACAAAACAATTGGCTGGTAGTAAACCTGAAACTCCTGGCGTTCAACTGCCCGCCGTAGATCCATCTCTAACTCTAATAGCTTTGTTTGTTGGCTGTACATGGTTGAGTCAAATATCTCATGGCGTGCCTTACCCGATGCTTTAGCACGATACATTGCTATGTCAGCATCGCGCAGGAGTTCCTCTGGTAGGCTGTAACTACCCGTGCTTACGGTGATGCCAATACTAACGGTAGTAAATACCTCATATCCACTGAGTTGGAATGCAGATGTTAGAGCTTCGTGTATTCGCTCCACTACGTTTGTTACGTCATTGATGTTGTTGAGATCATCAAGCAAAATTGTAAACTCATCTCCCCCTAGACGGGCAACTGTATCTCCAGCACGCAGACAGTTCTCTAGTCTGCGTGCAAGGGCAGTTAACAGTTGATCACCAATCATGTGGCCAAGACTGTCGTTGATAACCTTGAAGCGATCTAGGTCTAGAAACAGAACAGCAAATGTATAGTCTGGACGTCGTTTTGCCAGCATAAGCGCACGTTCTAGCCGTTCCATAAATAAAGCGCGATTTGGCAGACCGGTTAGTACATCATGAAAGGCGTCATAAATTAATTGCGCCTCTGCAAGTTTTAGAGCAGTAATATTGCGAGAAATACTTAAAACAAAATATACTGAACCATCGCTAGCTAATTCAGGCACAAGACGGGTATGGTAATATCTTGTTTTGGAAGCGATCGCTAAACTGCATTCAAACTCGGTTTCTTGCTTAGTTTCAAAAACTTGCCCAAGCTTGCGATCGCATATCCAGCAAAATTCTTCTGGCAAATTTAACTCTGCATTTGTTTTGCCGATAAATATTTCGGCTGATATCCCTGTAATCTTTTCAATAGCTGGATTAACGTAAACGTAGCGTAATTGAGTGTCAAATCTGGAAATAATATCAGGCGCATTTTCAACTAGTGCTTTGAATTCTTGTTGACGACGCGCTAGTGCCTCCAATATCAGCTTACGCTCAGTGATATCCTGAAAGACACAAACTGCACCTGTGATGTTACCGTTATCATCTTTAATCGCTGCAATACTATCATCAATTGGTATTTCTACACCATTTTTAGTAATAAGTATTGTTTCTTCTGGTAGACCAACAGTAACACCCGATTTAAGGACTTGTGCTATCGGACTTTCAATTATTGTACGACTTTTTTCATGAGCAATATTGAATACTTCTGTTGTTTCTTTACCAAATGCATCTGAATAATTCCAACCCGTCAGTTCCTCTGCAATCGGATTCATAAAAGTCACAGATCCAGATGCGTCGCTAGTAATTACAGCATCTCCAATACTTTTTAGTACAGTCGTAAGCCATCGTTCATTCTGCTTTAATTTTTTTTCCGTCCGATGTTTAGAAAGAGTAATTTCAATAGCGAACTTTAATTCTTTTTCCTTGAAAGGCTTGAGAATATAGCCAAACGGCTCTGTTCCCTTTGCTCGTTCTAATGTTGATTCATCTGCATTAGCAGTCAGATATATTACTGGAATATTAAAAAAACTATGAATTATCTGAGCAGCCTCCACACCGTCCATCTTTCCTTTGAGGTGAATATCCATTAAAACTAAGTCTAGAGAATTATCTGCTGCTTTCTTAATTGCTTCTTCTCCAGAGTCGGCCATCCCCAGAACAGTGTATCCAAATTTTCGTAGCCGATTTTGTATATCCATTGCTACGATGATTTCATCTTCAACAACTAATATATTTACTGGGTTCATGAGTTTTTGAATTTATAACTTTAAGAAATTTTAGTCGGAAATATAATTTTATACTTCACTCCGTTATTGATAGTAAAATCGATATTGCCTTGTAACTGATGTGTTAAACCTTTTACTAATCGCAGACCTAATGATTCTGTAGCTTGAAAGTCAAAATCTTGGGCAAAACCGACTCCATTATCACCGATAGTAAGTGTAAATGAATTTGCTTCTATGGAGAAAAAATCAATACAAATTTCTCCCGGTTGTTTTTCAGGAAATGCATATTTTAGGGAATTTGAAATAAGTTCATTGATAATTAAGCCGCAAGGAATCGCTGCATCAATGGCTAGAAAAACCTCCTCAACGTTCATTTTCAAGGTAATAGCGCTGGAATTAACGTTGTATGAATAAAATAAATTAGTTACTAAATCTTGGATATAGTCAGCAAAATTTATTCTTGCCAGGTCTTGAGATTGATATAGTTTCTCGTGGATTAAAGCCATTGATTCAATCCGGTTCTGGCTATCTTTGAATACCTCAATGGCTTGATTGTCCTTGAGATACTCTGCTTGCAGGTTGAGTAGACTAGAAATAATCTGCAAATTATTTTTTACCCGATGATGGATTTCTTTCAATAGCACTTCTTTTTCTTGAAGCGACGCTTTAATCTGCTCCTCTGCTTGTCTACGTTCCAGTCTCATCTGCGCTTCACGCAACTCGCGGGCAACAGCAGGAATAAGTCGCGCTAGATTGCCTTTAATGATGTAGTCATGGGCACCAGCTTTCATCGCGGCTACTGCAGTATCTTCACCAATAGTGCCTGAGACAATAATAAATGGCAGGTCAAGTTCGCTTTCCTTGACCTGCTTCAATGCAGCAGGGGCGCTAAAAGTGGGCATGGAATAATCGCAGATGACAATATCCCATGTTTGTCCTGCGATCGCAGCTTTCATGGCTGTGGGTGTATCAATCCGTTCAGAGGTTACTTCATAGCCACCACGTTGCAGTTCACGCAGCACCAAAAAAGCGTCATCTTCTGAATCTTCTACAAGTAATACGCGCAGAGGTGTACCCATACCCATCTAAAACTATACTCTCGGCGGTGATTCATTTAAAACAAACCAGTACAACCCTAGTTGTCGCACTGATTCACTAAATTGGGAAAAATCCACTGGTTTGCGAACATAGCTGTTGGCACCCAAGCTGTAACCTTTGATTAAGTCTTGCTCCTCCTTAGACGAGGTCAGAATGACTACTGGAAGGATTTTTGTTCTGTCGTCGGCCCGCAGGTGTCGCAAAACTTCCAGACCATCCATTTTAGGCAACTTCAAATCTAAGAGGATGAGATGGGGCATAACGCTCATGTCGCGATCGGCGTACGCACCTTTACCGAAGAGATAATCTAGGGCTTCTACCCCATCGCGTGCCACCACCACGTCGTTCATAATATTGTTTTTCTTGAGTGCGCGTAAGGTTAGCGCTTCATCGTCGGGATTGTCTTCTACAAGTAAAATCATGTTGTATAGCGTTTCCTATAGTTAGAGGGTGAAGTAAAATGTTGCGCCTTGCTCTACTGCACTTTCGGCCCAGACACGGCCACCATGACGGTGAATAATTCGCTGTACAGTAGCTAGCCCAATGCCAGTGCCTTCAAACTCAGTCATAGCATGCAGGCGCTGGAAAGCACCGAAGAGTTTCTCAACATAGGCCATATCAAAGCCTGTGCCATCATCACGGACAAAATACACATGGGTGTCATCTTGCTGCAAAAGCCCAAATTCTATGCGTGCTTTTTGATGTTTTCCTGTAAACTTCCACGCATTACCCAGCAGGTTTTCTAGCACGATCCGTAACAGATGAGTATCACCATTGGTAACTAATCCCGGTGTAATAGCAAACTCTACTTGGCGTTCTGGTTGTATTTTGTGCAACTCTGTAGCGATCGTCTCTACCAGTGCGCTCAGATCAACCTCTTCGTAACGCATCTCACTGCGCGTTAGTCGTGATAGATTAAGTAAATCGTCGATTAGTTGTGCCATTCGCTGGGTAGCTGCACGGACTCTCTGGAGGTAGTTTTGACCTAGCGCGTCTAGCTTGTCACTATAATCTTCTAGTAGCGCTTGGCTAAAGCCGTCGATGCTCCGTAAGGGGGCCCGTAGATCGTGAGACACAGAATAACTAAATGCTTCCATCTCTTTGTTAGTAGCTTCGAGTTGTGCTGTGCGTTCTGCGACTCGCCCCTCAAGCTGGACGTTCAGGCGCAGAATCTCTGACTCCGCCTTTTTGCGCTCATTAATTTCAGCTTGTAATTCTTCGTTAGTGTTTCTAAGTTCGGCAGTCCGTTTGTTAACCTCTATTTCTAACTCATCACGAGCCTTTTGCAAATAATTTTCCATCCGCTTACGTTTGACGAGTTCCTGATTGGTGATTATGGCTGCTAAACCGACGATCGCAGAAGCTAGAATGCTGCCAAAAATAGTCAGTAAAGTTGTTTGATGAGCGCTGGCGTTCGCCTCTATTGACCGCTTTTTCAACAACTCATTCTCTTCCTTCTCCATAGCTGTAGTGAGCATTCGGATATCTTCCATGCTCTGCTGACCCTGATCTGTCTGAATTATTTGCAGCGCGGACTCTAAATCTTTACTCCTGGCTTTAATCGCTTGTTCCATCAAAACCAGTTTTTTGGCAATCAAGGGTTCAAGGTTATTGAGCCGCCGCTGTTGATTGGGGTTATCCGCAGTCAATTGGCGCAGAGCCTTGAGTTTTTGATCAATCTCGCCAGTTGCGCTGCGATAGGGTTCCAGATACTTTTCTTTTCCCGTGAGAAGATAGCCCCGTTGTCCAGTCTCTGCATCTTTGACTTGTGACATTACTTCTTTAGTCTTTTCAAGCACCTCGCGTGTATGTGTGACCCATTGAGCGTTTTGTCTATACTGAAGCAAACTAAGATACGAGACTGCGCCAACACCAGCCATAATTACGACTGCTATTACAAAACTGCCCGTATTCTTTTTGTAAATAGCCCATTCCATTTTTTACCTTCCTAATTGAAAAAGTAGCCGCTGACTAAAGTGGTAAAAACGGTGAGCCAGCCCTGTAGACGGTTAACAGCGTTAGCGTCTTTGTTCACCGCCCCGTATGCAAGCAAAAGGGTAACTAGCAGCCCCAGTCCAAGCGGCTATATCTTCGTTCCACCAAACAATACCCATGAAAAACTTTTGGTATTCTTAAATAAGAAGTATGAAAATGATTTTGTTTAATGTCAAAACCCATATAGAGACGCGAGATATCGCGTCTCTATATTTGTATTCATACTTGAAATCAGTAATACCAAAAGTTTTTCACCGTACTACTTGTCATAGCCTTGGGAACTGATACCAAGTTTCTTAACTTCAAGAGCAAATTAGCTCTAATAAAGGATATCTATAATTAGTTAATTATTGTGAGCGTATATTTTCTGACTCATAAAAAGGCAAATAATAAATTTTGTTCAATTATTCAGTATATTTCCCCACCCATCTTCAAGAGATTTTCGCTTGCATGAATTATGTCAATGTGATATATAACCTCAGCAATTGCACTATAAAACTTTTATTTATTAGCTTGATATTAAATTGATACATTAAATACGTAGATTAAATGGAGACATACTAAATACGTAGACTAGATAGAGACATAAAATTACTTTTGCGCCCATTCCGGCCATTTAGTTTCCATAGTTTTTCCCTATTTAATGTAGAGACGTTAAAACAATTCGCAATTCGCAATGGGCTTCTCTGCGAGACGCTAAAAGCGAACGCCCCGCTACGCTAACGCAATTACGTTTTGTGTTAGCGCAGCGTAAAGCCTTCTCTTCGAGAGGCTGCGCCAACGGCATGGCTTCGCTTAGAGCGAGTCTGCGAGCGAGCGTCCGGGGATTTAGCTTAGGCATCAAAGCGCGCTGCTTGATAGAAGCAGGGGACTTAAACCCCCACCACTTGTTAAATGTAACGTTTCTACATACAGCAGATTGCAATTAAAGGAGGTACAAAAAAAATGCAGGACTCACGGATCTAGATATAAAGAGTTTCTATCTCCTGCCTCCTGCCTTCTGCCTCCAAACCCGTAGCTTTGTACTTCATGCAAAAAAACTGCTGTAATTCTAAAGATGGCTATTAAGCATCATCTAAAGCCGCAATTCCAGGCAATACCTTGCCTTCAAGCAACTCCAAGCTAGCGCCGCCGCCGGTAGAGATGTGGCTCATTTGGTCGGCTAAACCAACTTTTTCCACAGCCGCTACTGAGTCGCCGCCGCCAATGATGGTGGTTGTGCCAGTTTTACCAATTTCGGCAAGGGTATGAGCGATCGCTTCGGTACCTACCGCAAATTTATCAAACTCAAACACACCCATTGGCCCGTTCCAAATTACCGTTTTGGTATCTGCAAGAGCTTCTTGGAAAACTTTCACTGAGTCTGGCCCAATATCTAAACCCATCCAACCATCTGGGATATTCTCAATGCTAACGGTTTGAGAATTGGCATCAGGGGCAAAGTTATCTGCCACTACCACATCTGTGGGAAGCAATAAAGCAACGCCTCGTTCTTTAGCCTTAGCTTCTAAAGACTTCGCTAGTTCTAGCTTGTCTTCTTCTACCAACGATTTACCGACATTCAAACCACGAGCTTTGTAGAAGGTGAAAATCATTCCACCACCGATGATTAGCTTGTCGCATTTCTCTAGCAGTGTTTCAATTACACCAATTTTGCTGGAAACCTTGGAACCGCCAATAATCGCCGCCAAAGGACGTTGGGGATTTTCAATGGCATTTTGCAGATATTGCAATTCCTTCTCGACTAAATATCCAGCCACAGAAGGACTGAGGAATTTTGTCACGCCTTCAGTAGAAGCGTGGGCGCGGTGTGCAGTACCAAAAGCATCATTTACATAAAAATCAGCATTAGCTGCCAATTTTTTCGCAAATTCTGGGTCGTTTTTCTCTTCTTCTTTGTAAAAACGGACATTTTCTAGCAACAGCACTTGGCCATTTTGCAACGCACCAACTTTAGCTGCAACTTCATCGCCAATAGAGTCATCAGTTTTAATGACTTCTTGCCCCAGTAACTCAGATAGACGCTTGGCAACGGGAGTTAGGCGTAACTTATCATCCACACCCTTGGGACGACCAAAATGGCTGGTGAGAATGACCTTAGCTCCCTTCTGCGTCAAATCTTTAATGGTTGGTAAAGCGGCGCGAATGCGAGTATCGTCGGTAATATTGCCTTGATCATCCACAGGCACATTAAAGTCAACCCGCACTAAAGCACGTTTCCCAGAGATATCAGCCGAAGATAAACTTGCTAAACTTTTTTTGGACACACCAAACTCTCCTGATTGCCTTTTTGTTATTGTTTTGAAAGTAGAACCATCAAGATTTTACCGGAGTCAGGGGTACCCAAGTGACAGAGATATTTAAGACAGTACTATTTCCTATTGATCAAAGCCGGGAAACGCGGGAAGCTGCTGATGTAGTTACCAACGTAGTCAAAAAGTACAGCAGTCGCTTGGTGCTGCTGTCTGTAGTGGAAGAAGCGCCAAAAGACGCGCCTAGTACAGATGATCCGATGGTGTCACCAGAGGTAGTTGCCAAGCTGCTAGAAAATGCTCAATCTTTATTTTCTGGACAAGGAATTCAATCCGAAATCCTGGAAAGGCAAGGTAAACCAGCTTTTACTATCTGCGATGTCGCTGATGAAATCGGCGCCGATTTAATCATCATGGGATGTCGGGGACTAGGCTTGACTGAAGAGGGGGCAGATGATAGTGTTACCACTCGCGTGATTAATCTTTCCCCTTGCCCAGTGCTGATTGTGCCCTAGCAGTGACCGCAAGGCGGAAGTCAAAAATCAAAAGGAGCCAGTGCGTTGGGCGGCTCTGCCGACTTAAAGCAACTGGCGTTCAAAAGTCAAAAGTATTATGGAATAAGCTTTTTAGGGATTTTAAATGCTTCCTCTATTTCCGCCGTGGCGTACTAGTAACCCAAGGCGGAAGTCAAAAGTCAAAAGTATTATAAATTTTCCTTACGAAATTAAGATGTGTTTGCTGTGTATTAGCCCCTCTGGGCGATGCGCTGCTGGAAGATCACGACCATAAGTAGAAAGCCACCGCGAAGCACTAGCTGCCACCACGGAGTAATAGTCCCTTCGAGATTCAGAAGGTTGTACATCATTCCTAAGAGAAGGACACCGACCAGCGTCGGAAACACGCTCCCCTGCCCCCCTGCAAGAAACGTTCCTCCCATGACGGTCGCGGCGATCGCATCTGTCTCCCAGCCAAAGGCAGCTACAGGCTGACCTGCCCCTAAACGACCTGCGAGAACAACACCGGCAAGCCCTGAAAGCAGACCGCTGAGGGTGTAGACCGCAAGCTTGACTCGGTTTGGGTTCACGCCCATGAGCCGGGAAGCCTCCTCGTTGTCACCAACAGCGAATATATGCAACCCTAATCGGCTCCTGTGCAGCATAAACCAAGCTGCAAAATATAAGAGCGCAACCATAATCACGGGGATAGGGACAGAAGCAATGAACCCCCTACCAAGCCAAACAAGTCCCGATGCTGCCGATGATATGGCAATTGACTTTTCCTCGGTGATACTTAACGCCAGCCCGCGTGCAGCGCTGGCAGTAAATAATGTAACAACGAACGGCTGGAGACGCGCACGCGACACAAGAAGACCATTTACCAGACCGAGCAACGTGGTGCTAGCAATGCCGCCAACGATTGCCACGAAACTTCCTTGCCCGGCGAGCATTGCTGCGACTACACCGCCTAGAGCGACGAGAGAACCCACGGAGAGATCGATTCCTCCACTCACGATTACGACAGTCATGCCCAGTGCGACGATCGCGAGCATACTGTTCTGTCGCATGATGTTCATGAGATTAAGAGGTGTCAGGAAGGTTTCATAACGAAAAGATGCGAAAACAGCCAAACTAAGGAGTATGAGCAGCAAGCCCTGCGAGGTGAGGAGCTTGGCGAAACGCTTGCTGGCAAGCGCAAGTGACCTTGTAGCAGCCATGACGCGTTAAACCTCCTTAGGACGCTGTAAAAAAATGGCGAAAAGAATGATTACGGATTTTAAAACTAATGACCAGGTGAAGGGAATCAGGAGCATATTGAAACTCGTGGAGATCACCTGCATCAGCAAGGCTCCTACAACAGTTCCGAGGACATTGGCACGGCCACCGGAGAACGGCGTGCCGCCAACAACAACAGCTGCGATCGCATCGAATTCGGCGTTGACACCAACCTTACTAGGATCGCCCATACCGAGCCTCGCTGTCTCGACCAGTCCGGCTAGCCCCGCAAGCAGGGCACTAATTATATAGACGATGTATTTCACCCGTTCCGCACGGATGCCTGCAAGGCGTGCCGCCTCTTCGTTGCCGCCAACTGCAACAATATGACGCCCAAAAAGCGTAGAGCGGATACAGAAGAAGGCCCCTGCAATGACGACTGCGGCAATTACAACCTGAATTGGTATAAAACCGAGATAACCCTTTCCGAGCGCTTCAAAGGTGGGATGTACAAAGGGAACAAGCTTACCGTCTCCGACTACCTGAGCGACCCCACGCCATAAGATCAGAGCCGCCAAGGTAGTGATGAGGGCGTCAAGTTTCAAGCGTGAGATCAGAAAGCCATTGAGAAGACCAACCAACAGAGCAACACACAAGGCAAACGAGATGGCAACAGTTATCCCATACTTAATAAACAATGCCACAATGACTGAAACCAATGCCATAGTAGAGCCGACCGTGAGATCGATTCCACGCGAGGCAATCACAAATGTCATCCCAACGGCAATAAACATTGTCGTGGATACTTGGAGCAACATATTCAGGGTGTTGCTAACTGTAGCGAAACGTGGGGTGAAGACGGCGTTCGCAACATAGAGAATTAAAAGCGCCGCAGATGCACCGAAGTTTGGGTTCCACAGGTTTCCCCAACCCCGATCAGACTTCTTGCTATCCATTTTTGTCTTATTCTGTTTCACACTATCTATCGACGGCTTCCTGACGATCTGCACCTTCCGCCATTACGTGCAGAATTGTCTTGATGTTCTTCTGTTCGCCACTGAGTTGGGCGATTGACTGCCCGTCACGGAGAACGACCACACGTTGCGAACCTTCAACTAGCTCCTCCACTTCCGACGAAATCATCAGAACCCCCAGCCCTTGCTTTGCTAGTTCGGCGATCAGCCGTTGGATCTCGCTCTTTGCACCAACGTCTATACCACGAGTTGGCTCGTCAAGGAGAAGAAGTTTTGTATTCTTGCACAGCCATCGTGCCAGAAGAACCTTCTGCTGATTGCCGCCCGATAGTTCGTGGATCTTCTGTTCGGTACTGGTCGCCTTAATTCCAAGGCGCTGCATGAAACGATCAACTAGTTCGTTCTGTCGTTTCCGGGAAACGATGCCCCATTGTGTAAGGTTCGGTAGTGCAGCGAGTGTGAGGTTTTCTCGCACCGAAAGCTCAGGGATAATGCCGTCCGCTTTCCGATCCTCTGAAAGGAAAGCTATCCCAGCGTCAATGGCATCATGAGGATCACGCAGGGACAAAAGACTACCTTCAAATTTTACGGTTCCATCTTCAAGCGGTTCAGCCCCGAACAGAGCACGCAGCGTTTCACTTCGACCAGAGCCGAGCAAACCCGCAAGCCCGACGATTTCGCCATGTCGGATTTCAATCGATACACCATCAAGCCGTTTCTTATATTTGAGAGCTTCCGCTTGCAGCAACACTGGCCGACCTACCGCATTTTGCGATCGCCCTGCAAACGCCGTGACTCCTTTGCTCACCTCTTCTGGTTCGCGGCCGAGCATATGACAGACGAGTTCCAGGCGATTGAGCATGGTCAGCGATCGCGTTACAATGTTGCGCCCATCACGTAGAACCGTCACGCGATCGCACACGGTATAGAGTTCTTCAAAACGGTGGCTGACGTAAACGATGGCTGTGCCTTCCGACTTTAGCCGCCGCATGACATCAAAAAGAACGGAAACCTCTGTTTCAGTAAGCGAACTCGTGGGTTCATCGAGAATAAGCACCCGCGCACCAAAAGATATGGCACGCGCGATCGCTACCATTTGCCGATGGGCAATATTTAGCGAACCAACTACCAAGCGCGGGTCGATATGCAACCCCAGGCGCTCCAATATCTCGGACGCCTCGGTATTCATCCGCCGTCTGTCAATAATCCCAAAGCGCTGCGGCTCTCTGCCAAGAAAAATATTCTCAGCAACAGTTCGGAAACCCACGAGTTGGATCTCCTGGTAGACGGCTACGATGCCAACCGCCTGCGCTTCGTTTGGGTTTTGGAATGCGACAGGAGTCTCGTTATAATCTATAACACCGGAGTCCCGCCGATATGCTCCCGTCATAATCTTAATGAGTGTCGATTTGCCAGCACCGTTCTCTCCAACCAGTGCATGGATTTCCCCTGCCTTTAGATCAAAATCGACCCCCTGGAGCGCCGAAACGCCAGAAAAACTTTTCTTTATGCCCCTCATACACAAGACACTTCGGGTTGCCTGAGTCATCGGCTTTACCTCAATACGGTTCAGTTAAGCATTTTTTCCATCTCTCTATGTTCTCTGCGCCTCTGCGATCGCCTGCGGCTACGTTAAAAAAATTGACTTTGACAAGGAGTTTTAACCTTAACTCAACCGTATTAGGATTTACCTAATTTTTGTCCTGATAGCCCATAGTGGAAATCCTTTATTTTGCACCATAGTCATCCTCTTTATTCATCGTCGAGGTTCAGCATATTTCCTAGCTATCTTTTTTTATTTATAAGACAGAGACTACTTAGTATAGATCGGAAAAAATAAGCGACTTCCGTGGGGACTCAGACCCATGTTCCCCCCTTCATTACACGGCAGGGGGCATTTCCCCCCGCTCCCTGCCCCCTGCCTCTTTGTTGACTTCCGCCTTGCGATACTAGTATGCTTCATCCACAAAATCTTTGGCGTTTGTCACATCGAAGAGTCTGTCCTCAAGAATTATTCTAGGAGGAATCTTTTTGCCGGCAAAATACTTCTCCATCGTAGCGAAAACAAGTGGGCCAAAACGCGGGTTTGACTCTACACTCACACCAAGTTCGCCGCGAATAATCGCCTCAAGGGCGGCTTTTTGACCGTCGATTGAAACGACGATCACATCCTTACCAGGCTTTATGCTTGCTGACTTGAGAGCCTGGATGGCACCCAATGCCATTTCATCATTGTGAGCATACACTGCGGTAATATCAGAACCCTTAGCCTGAATGATGTTTTCCATTACACGCACAGCCGCAGCCCGCGAAAAATCTGCCGTCTGTGTGGCGATGATCTTCATATTAGGATAACTGGCGATCGCACCACGAAATCCCTTTGCCCGATCAATTGCGACCGATGATCCGGCTGTTCCGGTGAGTTCCACGATAAACGCTTTGCCATCAGTAGCTTGAGCCAGCCATTTGCCAACGCGGCGACCTTGGACGATAAAATCCGATCCAAGAAAGCTGACGAAATGCTCACCTGGTTTTCCCGCAGCTTCACGGTCGATGAGAAATACCGGTATTTTTGCCGCTCTCGCTGCTTCAAGAGCAGGTGTAAGACCCTCATATTCGCGTGGCGCAAGAAATATGGCATCGACTTGTCTTGCAATCAAATCTTCGATATCAGAAAATTGCTTCGATGTCTGCCCTTGGGCATCGGTCATCAAGAAATCGTAAGTTTCCTTACGTTTGGCGGCCTCTTCTTTGATGCTATTCGTTTCGGCGATGCGCCACGGGCCGATGTTTTCCGTCTGCGAAAATCCGACAATTTTTTTCGTTTTCTCGCGTACACAGCCAGACAGCGAGAAAGCCGCAACAGTAATCACAGCGTAGGCGCTAAATACCAGAAATCTTGAAATATAGACTTGGACACCTGAGTATCTAAAACAGGTTTCATTCTTCATCTAAAACTGACGGTTAACGGTTAACTGTTAACTGTTAACTGTTAACAGTCAACAGTCTTTCGTGTTATCCCATCCCCTAAAAGGAGATGGGATCAGCTTAATAGGCTGTCAATAATTGCCGGATTAACCTGGCTACAGCCTTTTGTGTGAAGCGGTTAGCAATTTGTTGACCCAAACGTTGCACATCTGAATTTACCAATAACTGGGCAATTTGCGGCGCAAGTTGCACTGGGTCAAAGCCTCGTGTTTCTCTAAGAATACCTAATATACGTTTGATATGCTCTAAGGTTTGTTGTTGCTCAACTGTCGCCGCTGGAGTTTCATTAACTGCTGTCAACCCAACGCGTTCCCGCAGCAAATAGGTGAAGTTATGCAAAACATTTTTACCTAAAGCATCGAGTCCGTTAACAGATTCATCTACTAGCTTGTCACGAATAAAAGCACCGCGTTCAGATGCCAGAAATTCTATCCCCTGATTCAGCACTAAATTAAAGTCGTAGTCTTGACTATTACGCGCATTTTTTAACAAGTTTTCTAAGCGGTTCCAACGAAATCTGCCATCTTTAAAGAGCAAATCTTGCAATGATGCTCTTAATTGCGGCGCTGGATCGGTTAACAGGCGTTTAGAAACGTAGGGATAAGCTTCGCTGAGAACTTTAAAGTTAGGATCTATATATATTGCAATACCTTCCAGCGTCACCAAGGAGCGGATAATTAAAGCGTAGTAGGGTGGTACACGGAAAGGATACTCATACATCAAAGCCGATAGTTCATCGGTGATACTTTTAATGTTAAGTTCGGCAACACTGGCTCCTTGGGCATCAGCAAAGACTCTGGCAAAAGCTGGAATAATTGGTGTTAAATCGGTTTCTGGTGATAAGAAATCTAACTTAACGTAGTCTTTTGCTAATCCTTCAAAGTCGCGGTTAACGACGTGGACGATCGCTTCAATCAAACCATAACGCTGTGGTGGCTTAATCTCGCTCATCATCCCAAAGTCGAGATAAGCTAACTTACCATCGGTTGTTGCTAACAAATTACCAGGGTGGGGATCTGCGTGGAAAAATCCATGTTCTAGCAGCTGGCGCAGGGAACACTGCACACCCACTTCAATTAGATAACGAGCATCTATACCTTGGGCGCTAATTTCTTCTGTCTGGGTTAATTTAGTACCGTTAATCCACTCCATCGTCAAGACGCGACGATTGGTATATTCCCAGTAAATTTTCGGTACATATACGTCTTTCATGTGACCGTATAACTGGAAAAATCGCTCGGCATTTTCACCCTCGTGGATGTAATCCATCTCTTCAAAAATGCGATCACCTAATTCATCCAGAATCCCAACTAAGTCACTTCTTACCCGTTTAACCTTTTTCTGTACCCAAGCAGCGAGATTACGCAAGATATATAAGTCAATGGTAATCCCCTCTCTTAAGTCGGGGCGTTGGACTTTAACGGCGACTTCTTCACCAGTTTTTAGCTTACCTTTATAAACTTGCCCCAAAGAAGCCGCAGCAATTGGCTGGGCTGAAAGTTCCGCGTAAACCTCTTCTGGAGGCGCACCTAGTTCTTCTTTGATAAACTGGTAAGCAAGTTCGTTCGGAAAAGGCGGTAATTGGTCTTGTAGCTTAGTTAATTCTTCTAGGTATACGGGAGGAACTAGATCCGGTCTGGTAGATAAAGCTTGCCCAATTTTGATGTAAGCAGGCCCCAGTTGGGTCAGCAATACTCGTAGCTGGGTGGCTCGGCGGCGGTCATTTTTGACGACAATTCCCCGTTTACTATCCGACCACAACCCAAAAGCAAAGGATAGAGCTGGCCCCAACACGGCGAAAATCCGCCGTAAAACTTGCATTTTTCTGTTTTGGTAATGCGCCGCTATGCCTACGGGATCGTAAAGAATCTCAGGTTGAGCTGTTGTTCTCAACTGTTGGGCTGCTAAGAGTCTTGGCGAGCGCACAACTAAGCTTGGTGTACCATTTTCTGGCACTACATCAATAACGTCCAGTTCGCCTCGGCTATTTGTGCCGTTGCGACTGTCCTCCTGAATCGGTCGGGAACTAGGGGGAAGTGTCTTAACAATCATGAAGAAGGCCACCAGTCAGAACGATCACATTAAGGATTGTAACAATATGTTGAAGAATTGGACATAGGCCATTAGTCATTGAGCATTAGAATTAAAATAATTCTTTTTCAGTACCCAATCGCCAGTACCCAGTGGTTTGCTACACTTAAATGGGCATACTAGTTCAATAGTAGTAGGTATTGCTAGTTGCTAAAAGATGAGACTTATTATCCTGTAAGTTGGAAGTATTTGGCATCTGCCCTCATGGAGAATTTGGCTTGATGTTGCTTTGCCTGCGAATTGAAAACTTTGCCCTAATTGACCAACTGGAATTAGAATTCGGCGCGGGACTAAATGTGTTGACAGGTGAAACTGGCGCTGGAAAATCGATTATCTTGGATGCCATTGATGCGGTTTTGGGCGGTAAAGTCTCTAGTCGAGTCATTCGCACAGGGACAAGTAGGGCATTGGTAGAAGCTACTTTCACCTCAAACGCCCCTCTAGCAGCTTGGTTGACCGAACAAGAAATAGATTTGCTTGATGAAAATTCCGTAGTCATTAGCCGAGAAATTACAGCCACTGCTACTAATATCCGTAGTCGATCGCGGGTGAATGGCGTGTTGGTAAATCGGCAGATTATGGGAGGAATGCGCGATCGCTTGGTGGAAATCACAGCCCAAGGCCAAACGGTACAAGTGGGACAATCTGCCCAAGTCCGCGACTGGTTAGATTTATATGGGGGTGACTCTCTGATGCAGCAGCGTCATCGGGTCGCTACGAGCTTCAGTAGTTACCAACAGGCGCATTTAGCACTAGAAAAACGCCGGACATCGGAACGGGAACGGTTGCAACAACTCGATTTGCTCACTTATCAAGTGCAAGAATTGGGAGCAGCAAATCTGGGCGAACCTGATGAATTGGAACAATTGGGACAAGAACGGGAACGCCTAAATCATGTCGTTGATTTGCAACAGATGAGTTACAAGGTTTATCAGGCTTTGTATCAAAACGATAATGAAACTCCCGCCGCAGGTGATTTATTGGGAGACAGTGAGGCGATATTAAATGACATGGTGGAATATGATACGCAATTGCAACCCCTATTGGAATTGGTGAGGGACGCGCAAGCTGCGGTAATGGAAGTGGGAAGGCAGATTAATGCCTATGGGGATGGATTGGAAGCTGATCCGCATCGGTTGGAAGAGGTGGAAGAACGGATTCAGGAATTAAAGCAAATTTGCCGCAAATATGGGCCGACACTTACAGAAGCGATCGCTTATTACCAACGTATTCAAGGGGAATTAGCCCAACTTAACGACAGCGAACAATCTATCGAAAACCTAGAACAGCAAGAAAAGGCGTGTTTTGAAAAACTCACCCAAGCAACTAATCAGTTAACTCAACTACGGAGTAAAGCGGCTGCTAATTTAGAATCACGTTTGATAGCTGAACTCAAGCCCCTAGCGATGGAAAAGGTGAAGTTTCAGGTTGAGATAGTGCCTGCTTTCCCAACTGCTATGGGAGCAGATAAAATTACCTTTATGTTTAGTCCCAACCCTGGAGAACCACTGCAACCTTTAATGGAAATTGCCTCTGGCGGGGAAATGAGCCGCTTTTTATTGGCGCTGAAAGCTTGTTTTTCTCAGGTTGATGCAGCTGGGACAATGGTATTTGATGAAATTGATGTCGGGGTTTCGGGAAGGGTAGCTCAAGCGATCGCGGAAAAATTACACCAGCTAAGTCAACGTAACCAAGTATTGTGTGTTACTCACCAGCCTTTAGTTGCGGCAATGGCTGATCGGCATTTCCGCGTCGATAAGCAAACTGTCAATCAAGGTAAAGGGAAAAAAGCCAACAATGGTAACACTGAGCAGCGTACTGTTGTGCGAGTTACTACATTAGATAATTTAAATACTCGCCGGGAAGAACTAGCACAGTTAGCTGGTGGTAAATCTGCAAGTGATGCGATCGCTTTTGCAGAATCTCTGTTATTACAAGCTGCTGACCACCGTCGCGGGGAGCAAACTTAACCAGTTTAGGTAACTCTATAAGCTTTGATCAAAAGCATCCGAGGAAAGCGATCGCATCGTGTATTTCAAAAATTTATTTCTCAATAGTGTTAGCTCTGTACTCACCACTGATTTAACAAGTGATGGGGATTTAGACCCCGACTAACATACGCGCTACGTGGTCTAGTATTGGCATTACTGAAAACATCAAATTCCATGACTTTTACCAATTACCCAATTACGCCGGAAAAACCGGGCTAAAGCTGATTCTTCTAAAGATAAATAAATTGGTCGTCCGTGGGGACAGGTGCGAGGGTTGCGAGTACGTTGCCAATTATCTAAAAGTGTCTGCATTTCTTGTTGGTTCATAGGTGTACCATTACGAATGGCACTGCGACAGGCAACAGCTACTTGGGCTGTTTGTAAGTCGCCTCCCCAACTAAGTTCTAAAATTGCTTCTGCACAGTTGTCTCGTTGTTGCAAAGGTGCGGGTATGTTTCGCACTGCCCAAAGTTGTTCGCCAAAGGGGTCTATTTCTAAACCGATGCGTTGCAATTGCGATACTTGCGCTGGCGATAATTGATAAAGAATAATTGGTGGTTCGACGGGAACAAGTTGCCAATCATCACACAATTGCTCATACAAAACTCGCTCATGGGCAATGTGCTGTTCTACTAACCACATTCCCCCAGAGTGTTCCGCCACAATATAAGTGTTACTAACTTGAGCAACAGCTTTCAAGGTGTTAGGAGTTTTGTGATTTTCGTTGGGATTTTGAGGATTGAAATTGTAGCCGCCTTTTGCTTCTGCAACTTTGAGTAATTTACTAACTCGTGTTGTGTGGACAGCTTCATTGAGATTGTTAGAAGAGATGCTGAGTGCTTGGTTAATTGCTTGGGTAATTTGCTCTTGCCAATAAATGATTTCGTTGAGGTAAATTTCTGTTTTTGCTGGATTGCGATTCCAATTAATTTGCTCAGGGGAAATCGCAAGATGTAACAAACAAATTGGATAGCGATCGCGTGGTAATGTTTTATGAAATGCTGATAATATTGTTTGCTCTAGTTCTGGTGTCTTAACCATCCTGCCGTTGATGGCTACACGCACCCAATCTGGACGATGACGATGACAGCGATCAGGTAATCCTACCACTAAATTGAGTGCTGAGTGGGGAGTGGGGAGTGGGGAGTTATGCGGGTTGGGTATTTCGAGTTTCACTTCTTGCAAATCACCTTGTCGCACCTGGGGTAAAATCTGCGGTAGCAGCTGCCCAGTTGTCTTAGCAGGAGAGATGGTGAACCATTGACGGTCATTTTGGCAAACTTGCCAGGTGACTTGGGGATGACATAAAGCAATTTGTTGAATTGTGGCTTGCACGGCTTTCATTTGCTGTGCGATTGTGGGCAATCCTTGACGACGAGATGAGCAATTACCGAAAAGATGAGAAACTGTCACCACTGTACCAGGTGCGATCGCAGTTACTTCAACTTGCACAACTTCCCCGCCATTGCCATAGCTAATCCGCCATCCTAATTTTCCATCCACAGGACGACTCAAAATTTCCAAATCTGCCAGAGTCGTTAAGCTGTGTAACGCCTCACCACGAAACCCCAAACTGTTAATTTTCCATAAATCGGCACTAGAGCGAATTTTACTAGTGCTGTGGGCTGTGGCTGCTTGCTGCAAATCATCTAGGTTCATTCCACAACCATTATCTGCCACACGAATTCGCCATTGCTGCGGCCATAAAGAAACCACAATGCGCGTTGCACCTGCGTCTAAGGAATTTTCTACCAATTCCCGCACCACAGAAGCAAAACAGTCGATTACCTCACCAGCTGTAATGAGATATACGACTTCTGTTGGTAGAGCTTGAATAGTAGATGCCATAAATTCTAGTTTATAGCTTCCGGGTGCAAGAGAAGTGGGGAGGAGTGAGGAAGTTGAGCGAGATGAGGAGACAAATTTACAAGAAATTTTTCTCGCTGACGTGGTAGCATCTATGGCGAACTACGAATTACAAATTGCTATTCTATGCTTACTTGCTAGAAATTTCAAATTTTCAGAAAGGCAAGTTTGTTTACATCCACTTGTCTAATACAGCAAATTGTTCATCCTCAATTTATAGTTCAACAGGTTAAAAATATTCTCAGCAATTGACTAAATATTCTCTTATATGCTGATTCATTAAGATGGTATTTTGTCAAGATAATTTAGATGCGCTTACCCTGCTTCCAGACACCGCAGAGAACTCCAGAACCAAGAACTAACGCAACACTATTGAGTGTATGTGTAATTGGGATTTATTTTATGTTACCTAGATGTTACCCTTAAGCTACTGGGTGAATTATGATATTCACAAATAATCTTAACAAAATATTATTCGTGGGATAGGTTTAGCAAAAATCAGAATCAGCGAAAAGAGAACCACAGATAAACACCGACAAATTAAGCTGATGCGCGTCTAAACTATATAAACACTCTTGATGGTCGTTAACTGTTGAGTGTTAACCGTCATCAGTCATTAGTCATCAGGTAAATGTACAAATTAAATGCGTAACACCTTATCTGTGTGCATCTGTGGTTTAATCTTTAAAACATTGACTTTTGTAAGGTATCTACTGTGCATTACAGCTTTCTCTACAGCATCATCAAAACTAACTGATTGCAACATTAGTTAACATTAAATCATCTTACTTTCTGCTTACCTCTAGGTGATGGTTAATTATTATCCTTTGTTGCCAAAACTTTAGGCGGTTCAGGTTTCAGTAAACCGTTCAAAAGGGATGCGGGACGTTGACTGTAAGGCCAAGCAAAAGCATGACGGAAAGCTGCATCCTGACAAGCTTGTAGTTGTGCAAAACTGATAATGTTGTAAGTCAAGAGATTCTCATACTCAAATGGCAGACGCACATTGTGCAACCCAGCATTATCGGTACAAATAGCGATATCTACCCCAGCTTCAAAACAACGGTCAAAAACTAATTTGAGTTGACGGATATCTTGCAGAGTACCAGTTTTCAGGTAAGTTGTGGGGCAAACCTCTAAACACTGTCCGCGTCTTGCGACATCCTTAAGTAACTCTGGATATAGTAGGGGAATTTGAATCCCGTGACCGATTCGCATGAGATAGGGTAAGAGTTCGGGGTAACAGCCAGCAGTCGTTTCATATAGATGTCCGGTGGTTTTAACGCCCTGCGATCGCGCATAATCATATAAGCTAATCCATTCTTCTAAGCGATCGGCATAATAGCTATCACCCCCCGCTACATCTACTGCACAGACATACTGCTTATTTTGCGCCGCCAAATCAACAATCGCCTTGTTCACCTCATAAGGTAGGCGCGTGTGCATACAGAGAATTTGGTTAGTAACAATCGGATATTCTGGCTGGTGGCTGGCAAGCCCTACGACTTGTACAATTTCTGCCATCTTGTCAATTCTTTCTGATTGACTCAGATGCTCAGGTGTCCGCAAATAGGGAGTGTAGCGCAGCTCCAGATAAGCCAAATTTTCAAAAATGTAAGCGCCCCGCACCAAGCGATAGATAAAGTAAGGCAAAGTCTCCACAGTTTGCACACTTTCTACCAGAGTGTGTAATTCTAGATACTCATCCAGGGTGTTGCGTGGACGGGTGTAAAAATCTTCGAATTGTGAATAGTCATCAAAGCGGGAAATCAACTCCGAAGAATGTCGCTCGAAATATCGCCATAGAACTCTTGGTACGACCGAGCCGCCCAAGTGCCTATGTAATTCAGCATATAAAGCCATAGTGGTATTTTTATGTAAAAATTTCATCGATTGTAACAAAAACATAGAAGGAAAAAATTTGGACTCGAAAAAATTTAGCTCTAAATTCTCTGGAGCGGAAGTTTCCCACCATCTGGATTTTTCAGATGAGGCTTCCGGCCTAGAGGCTGCGCGAAGGTCAGGATTTTATCCTTATTTTCTGAAAATCCAGCATTTATATAGTGTTTTGAGCATAAATAAACTTGACATTATCAAGATTAAATTGATAAGATTAAAAAATTTAATTTTTGTGTTATACTTAAAGAAACATTGCTATTGTTAAAAAAAGTGAAATATAACAATATATTTTTCCTTTAACGAAGCAAATTCCTGGCAAGGTTGGTATTAATTGAAAATTCAAGCGTTGGAAGTCAAGGCTGGCGATCGCATTATTGCTTACTGCAACAACAAAATGCAAACCTGCAAGGTAAAACGCATTTTAGATCCCGGTCAAGCTAATATCACACTATCAGTATTCACCTCTGAGAATTATCGCGGTTGCTCAGTTTCATCTATAGTCCGCTTTCAGAGCAACGCCTTAGTTGATTTAGTAAGTTAAAAATCAAGTAAACATTCAATCTCAAAAATATTTATAGCTATTGTCCAGCCTCAGCTGGATATAGTTATTTTAAAGGTGCGATGCCTGGGTTGGGCTACGCCTACGCACAGACAAATTTGTTAATTGTGGCTGGATAATTTTGCAGAAAAACGCCCTCAGACTATAGCAGTGCAGGCGGAAGTTTTTGAGCAAACTGATACCAATATTGTTGAGGGTGTTGGCTTCCCCTGCCCTATGCCCCACTGCACGGAATATGGTTAAAGCTTGGTTGTAATGTTTGAGCGCTTCTTGTTTTTCTCCTAAATCAGAGTAGACAGCGCCAATGCTAAGTCGGGGATCTGATTGAGAAATATTCGCTCTATAAAATTTATCTTTATGTCAACCCTAATTGAGATGATCTTACCCTGGCAAAGCGATGACTACGGCGAGCTTTTCTACGAAACGCTCCGCGTAGCTTGCTTCCACGGAGTGGTACGCTAAGGCATTACTAAGATCATCATCCAATTAATTGCTTTTGTTAGTTCTTTTTCACATCACGAGCCATATTGAGGAAATAGTCATCAATTTTGGCATTAGAACGACGGCGGGTAGTGGCGGAAATTTTAGGAGTGTTATCCTGATTCGTTTCAATTTGCTCTTTTGCAGAAGCTTGTTTTATACCTTGCTGCTGATCAGATTCCAAGAAATAACCAGAGCTATTGAATCCAAACAGGTTGCCAAAAAAACCAAAGAAATTTCCGAAAAAATTGGAACCATTTTGGAATAAAACACCAAAGAAGCCTTGAATCCGAATGAACAAGTTCCGAACAGTTTGAGTTAGACGAAACATAACAGCACCCTCTATGATTGCCTATTATCATTGTGACTTAATTCCAATAGGAGGCATGGTGCTATGCAAAAAATCTACCAGGCGTAGGCGTGAGAGCAGCGAAAATATATTACAAGTTACATTTGAAACTTTTATACTTGGCACCACTAACCCTATAACTGCGTCAACTATCTTGCAGCTAAATTACTGTATCAGTTTTCCTGGTGTAAGAATTTAACCTTGATATGGCATGAATATATAACCAATTAACCTCATTTAGTAAGCAGAAGTAATGACAACTCAGTTCTGGAAAAAAAGCATAAAAATTAATGCTACTTTAACTAACTTATTGTTTAAGCCTGTGCGTAGAGGCTTACTCCTATGTCGCAGTAAGTTACGCAAAGCGTCTGGTATTGCAGCTAGTCGCCAGACATCGCCTTTCATTCATCAAGGTTGGTGGTTTTTAAGGAAGCGTCTGCTGCCATTATTATGTCTGATATCATTCGTTGCGGTCTTGCTACTCAACAGCTTTGCCCCTGCTGTTGCCCAACTACCTCCTCAACCACGTCAGGAAATTCGGGGGGTGTGGCTGAGTGGTAACGATTTTAGTGTTTTTAGAAATCGCTCAAAGGTGCAAGCAGCTATGAGCCAACTGCGGCAGCTAAACTTTAACACTGTTTATCCCGTAGTTTGGAACGATGGCTATACACATTATCCCAGTGCCATCATGCAAAAAAAAGGTATTCCCTTCTTCTTTAAGGGAATAGATGGACAAGATGTGATTGCAGACATTATCAGCCAGGCCCGCAGAGAAGGGCTACTAGCAATACCTTGGTTTGAATTTGGTTTCATGGTTCCCCTAAGTTCGGAACTCGCATCTCAGCATCCAGATTGGCTGACACAAAAGCCAGATGGGACTCAAACTTCAATTAGTGCTGCGGGTGAAGTAGCGTGGTTGAATCCCTTTCACCCGGAAGTGCAAAAGTTTATCACCGAACTCGTGACGGAAGTCATTACTCAATACGATGCTGATGGCGTTCAATTTGACGACCACATGAGTTTACCTGTGGATTTTGGTTACGATAAATACACGATTAGTTTATATACTCAAGAAACTGGTAATCCTCCCCCAACTAATCCTCAAGCTCAAGCATGGATAAAATGGCGGGCAGATAAAATCACTGCATTCATGGTACACCTCTACCAAACCGTGAAAGCCAGAAAACCGAATGCTATTTTCTCGGTTTCTCCTAATTATTATGATTTTGCCTACAAGTTGCAACTGCAAGACTGGCTCAACTGGGTACGGTTGGGTATTGTTGATGAGTTAGTCATGCAGGTATACCGTAATGATTTAGAAAGTTTTATCGCTCAAATTACCCGCCCAGAAATTTTAGAAACCCAAAAAGTCATCCCAACTGGTATCGGTATTATGGCGGGGTTACGAAATCGCCCAGTTTCCATGCCACAAATCCAATCCCAGGTAGAAGCAGCACAGCAACGCGGTTTAGGTACTGGCTTTTTCTACTACGAAAGCCTTTGGGATATTGCGCCTGAACCAGCAGCGCAACGACAGTCAGCATTTGCGGCTCTCTTCCCAAATCCAGCGTTGCGGGACATCTCTCAAAATACACCCCGCAAGCCAACTTTTGATACTATATCCCTACCTTTATATACAAAACCTTCTCTCGGTCAACGTGTTCGCGGCTATTTTCTGGAAATGGCGATCGCAAATGGTCAGCCAAAGCGTATCTTATTAGATACAGGTTCAGCAGGGCTGCGAGTTCCCAAAGAGTTTTTAGGTAATGCTCCTATCCGCAGAACAGGACAAAATATCAAGGAAGTATTGAGTGATGGCACTATCCTAGAAGGAGAATTAGTTTATACTAATGTCCGGTTTGGTTTACTTCCCGCCGCAGAACCTGTTCCGGTACAGATTGTTACTAGTCGCCAATGTATTCCCCAAAAGCCTAATTGTTCAGTAAAGAGTGGTGTACCATTTTCCGGTATTATCGGTGTCAACTATTTTGAAAAGTCACTCCTCTATAATCCGTTGAGAAAATTACCAGGCAATCTGAGTAACGGATTTATTGTCAATGGAAATGGTGGTAGTAATAAGAATGGCAGTTTAATCCTTGGTTTGACTGCTGATAATCAAGCAGGTTTCAAAATGGCTGCTTGGAGTAAACAAAGCGAAATCAATGGTGTACCTGGTAATAGATGGGACTCTCAACTGAGCAAAGTTTGTCTAACTCTTGCTGGGAGTTCTGCTAAAAATTCTTGTAATGGCAAAATGCTCACTGATACTGGAGCTATTAATGGTTTAACTGAATTCAAGTCAGCTTCTACAGCAGGTAAACTCAAACCAGGAGTGTTACGTTCAGCAAATGCTCTGAAAGTAGCAATTAATGGCATTTTTGATTACACCCTAACACCAGGAACCCGCGACGGATTTAATCGCTGGAATTTGAGTATCTCACCACAGGCAGAACTTCCTGTATTTATAAATACTGGCATCGCCTTTTTTGATAAATACGATGTACTTTTTGACCCAGTTAATGGAAGACAGGGTTTTCGCAGCCGACGGTAAGAGAAAAATAAAGACTTCCTCTCTCAAAATTAATGATACAGACCACTAGTAAAGCATGGCGTAAATAAACATACCATTTCAAATGGTGCAAGAAGCTCGGAATACAATTTTTTTGAATTTTGACTTTTGACTTCCGCGTTGCGGTGCTAGTTTTCCTGAACCAGCAAAACTGATTTTACGGGACGCTTGATAGGATTTCCCTCTAAATCAACCTTCCCGTAAAAGGTTTTGCCATTGTAATAAAGTGAAGACGAACTTCCCCCATCCAGATTCATCGCTTTATCAGCACCAAGAGTTTTCATAAAATCGGCTAGTGCTGGCAAGGATACTCCAGAGTTAGCAGAAGCCGAGGGTTTTTGAGCCACCATAACTAAAACAACGCTGCCATCACGGGTAATACCCACGGCAGTTCTGGCGTTGGGTTGGTTGCTGCCAAGTGCATCTCGTTTATTGGCATTATCTACAAACCCTTCTTTTTCTAAAGTAAGTTTTGGTAACAGGCTTGGGCCTGCACCTATAGCATCGACTAACCGACAACCTGCTGGCTGTGACGCATTGTGCAGGGCAATATCATAGCGAACAGTCTGTCCACATGAGTAACGGCGGAATTCTGTGCGATTGAAAATTTGACTCAAATAAGATTTTAAGTTGGGATTGTTCACCAGGCGATCGTTTTCCTTGGGGTTAGCTACCAACTTCCCTTGGAGGATGACATAGGATGTAGATTTTTGGTTGGCTGGGTCAAAAAAGCCTGCGTTCAAAATAGCTAAGGCTTGATGCTTCTCGGCAAATTCTTCTACTGTGGCTACCTTTTGTGATAGTGCAGGAGTTACCAAAAATCTGCTATTAGCTGGAATTAAGAGAATGTGAGCGATGCTTTGGGGCAAAGTGCGCTTGAAGTAGCGGATAGTTTTTGGTGGTGAAGATGCAACAGTCGATATTGACGGTGTTGAGAAACGGAAATTCAACCACAACACCATTGCCAAACTAATTAATACCAAACCCAGTAGTTTAATTTTTCTCACATTTTAACCTTAGCTATCCAATGAACTCAGATGCCGTTAATGCTATCAGGACGTTACGTGATCGCGGCGAACAATATTGCACATTCTAGATTTAGAAACTAGCGTAATATCATGATAGGGTAGGTTGCGAAACCATTTCCTTTACAGGGATTGAAACCCTTGAAACTTACTAGATCCCTATTTGGGATTGAAATTAAGACCATGTTAGAAACTACAAACCTGAGAAATATCTCCAAAAAATTCGCTATAGCCAGAAATTCTGCTTCTTTCAAAGAAAATGAGGCAATGAGAGCTATTGCATATAGCATGGATTTACTACTACCTGGTTTGTATATATGGCTATTTGGTTTTAGTTTTCGCATTGGTGGGAACGTACCAGATGATATTCCCTATAAATATCCCAGTAAAATTCACACTAACACTGGAATTGCTTTAGTATTACCAGGATATAGAATTGATACGACTTATCAGGGTAGCTATGACCCTAAACAGACATCAAATACAGGGAGTAACAGCTTTTAATTGTACGCTTCTTGACTCAAATACTTTTGAAACCTTATTTTTATAATTTAAATGACTACTCAAGAAATTTATTGTGATGAGTCTGGATTCACAGGCAATAATCTTTTGGATAAAGATAATCCTTATTTTGCATATACTACTGTTGCTATTAGTTATGAGGAAGCTAAAGATTTCGTTACAAAAATAATTAAAGATAATAAGATTCAAAATGAATTAAAATTTAGCAGTCTTATTAAAAACAGTAAAGGCAAACAAATAATCACACAAATACTCTCTACATTTCACGACAATACTAAAATTAGTATACATCATAAAAAATATAGTTTAGCCTGTAAGTTTTTTGAATATGTTTTTGAGCCTACCATATCAAGTAACAATAAGTTATTTTATGAACTTAATTTTCACAAATACGTTAGCAATATTTTATACTTTGAATTTGAGCATTTAAATAAATATGCAGAGGAAATATTTGAAGAGTTTTATAAATTTATACTCAATCAAAGTGATGATGATTTATTTTCCAGGTTTAGTTCTATAGAGCTAGATGGAATTTCACCATATCTTAAAGCAATTAGAGATTTTTGTCTTTTTAATAGAGATATAGTTAAGAAAGAATTAGAATCTTTAAAAGGTTCTGGAGTAGAAAAATGGATTTTAGATGCTAGTAACAGTGCGCTTCATCTTCTTTTAGCTCAATGGGGACTTAAATATAAACAGTTAAAAGTTTTTTGCGATAGGTCTAAACCTTTACAAGAACAGTCTATTTTTTTTAATCCCATGATTAATAATGAAACCCAAGCATTCTGGGAGCTTAATAATCAAGCAACTCCTATAAGTTATAATTTAGCAGATAACATTGAATTTGTTGATTCTCGGCAATATCACGGAATACAATTAGCAGATATATTTTCAGGAGTTTCTACATTTATACTAAAAGAAAATCAAAAAGGTAAATACGCAAATTACCCAAAAGAATGGAGTAACTATTTATCTAAATCTGTAATAGACACTATATCTGTATTCCCGGAATTAGACTTTTTAGAACCAGAACAACTACCATTTAAAAGAAATTTTTTAATATTAGAAGAATTAGTTCGTCGAAGTGCTAAAAAAATACCTTTATTAGAAAATATGTCAGAATTCATAATATTAGTAGACTATTATTTACGCTTTAATTTGTTTGAACAAAATAATATTTAGATTTATGTCTACCAGTAACCCATTAGTTTCTACAAAATTTCAGTAAACCAAAAAGTTTTTTCCAAAGGGCGATGCCTACTTTAAGATTTTTTGTTGTCTGTGATACTTTCATTCCCAAAATCAATTAGCCATCTCCTGTAACTGATTCTAGTTCTTGAGACAGCAAATGTGTGTCTCTGAATGTTGAGGCAGGCAAGTACACTGTAAATTGAGTACCTCTGCCTATCTGACTGCAAACATTGACAAAACCACCGTGATTCTTAACGATACCCAAAGCCGTGGAAAGTCCTAAACCTGTACCTTTGCCTACGTCTTTGGTGGTGAAAAATGGTTCAAAAATCCGTTGCTGAACTTCCGACGACATACCCATACCAGTATCAGTTACCACGATCGCAACATAAGAACCCACTTTAGCATCAATATTGATCTGGGCAGAATGTTCACCAATCACTAGATTTTCCGCAGTAATCCTCAAGATACCGCCATTGGGCATGGCATCGCGGGCATTAACTACTAAATTTATCAGCACCTGATGTATTTGAGTTATGTCTCCACGGACATACCACAGATTTTTAGGGATATCTGCCTGACAGATAATAGATTTGGGGAATGTTTGAGCGATAATTTGCTCAATTTCTGCCATCAAAGGCTGAATTTGCACAATTGTTCGTTTGCCTTCAATACCCCGTGCAAAAGACAATACTTGCTTGAGCAAATTAGCGCCGCGTTTAACATTATTTTCTAGAGTTTGCAGTATTTGCTGACTCTGCGAATCGGGCAATTTCTTCTGCAACAGTTGAACTGACATTAAAATTGGGGATAGTATATTATTCAGATCATGGACGATACCGCCAGCTAACGTACCTATACTCTCCAAACGTTGCGATCGCAGAAGTTGAGCTTCTAATTGTTTCTGCTGCGTAATCTCGGTGTTCACACTCAAAATGGATTTGGGTTGTTCATTATCATCTCGGATCAATATCCAGCGACTTTCAACGATAATTACTTTACCTTCCTTTGTCAGTTGATCCAACTCACCCTGCCACTCACCTGTATTCATTACCTTCAAGTAAGCATCTTCTAACTGTGGTGAATCTTTATACAAAAGTTGCAAAACATTCTTACCCACAACTTCCTCAGCCTTCCAACCGTACAGACGTTCAGCACCTTGATTCCAAAACAAGATTTGGTTGTGGATATTTTGCACCAAAATCCCCTCAGTTGATACATCCAGCAGCAACCCTTGTTCACGGATTTTCTGTTCTGCTTGTTTTTGCTGGGTTATATCTCGCATCAGTGCCAAATGAATAAACGTACCATCGCATTCGTTACGCAATGGAACAGCATGAGTTTCTATGTAGCGACGGGTACCTTTAAATCCAACAATTTCAAACTTCAAATTTCCCTTGTTACCTTGGCAGATACTTTTATGCAAGTCGGCAAAAGCTTCTCTATACTCTGGTACAATTACCGCAGCAATTGGTTTACCAATTAATACATCAGCACTTTCCACTTCCATCATTGCCAATCCTTCTGCGTTAATTTCTAAAAGGGTTCCATCCCCGGCAATTAATTTGATGCATTCTGGTTCTGCATCTATCACAGCCCGTAAACGGTTTTCGCTTTGGCGTAAAGCTAGTTCCGTCTGCTGAAGTTGCCTGATATAACGCCACAGCAAATCATACAGCAGCGCCACCAGCACAAAATCCACAATAGCAGCGATAAAAAATGTGACTATTGCCTTTTGGGAACTTACTTGCGACTGCTGCATTCCCTGCTGTAATAAATTTTGTTCTATCTCTAAAAATTCGTGAATAAACTGTTGGATTTCTTGGCTACTTTGGTTGTCTTTATCAGATAAGATTCGCTGCCGAACTGCTTCAAATCCCTGGTTTTGTCTAAGAAAAATTTCTTGTTGCAGGATGTTGAGCCTGTTGGTAATTTTCGGCTTCAGCAAAGAAATCCACTGCTGCTTTTGATGATTATCAGCAGTTAATTTGCTAAGACTTTGACTCTTGCTATTAGTTTCTTGATAAGCTGCAACATAAATTTTAAAATCATCTGCATCTGCTGTAATTAAGTAATTACGTTGGGCAGTTTCAGTATCTTTGAGTGTAGATTGAATACTTTCAAGTTGAGTAATAACTTTATATGAGGATGTCATCCTTTGCTGGTTGTAAATCAGCTGAACAGTGTTGCTATATGAGACTACAGCATTTGTAAATACAACTGCCAGTGCTAAAACGAATATTGCTTTCAGCTTTTGGACTCGATACCATTTTTTGATCATGCGATCGCCCTTTCTGCCGCAGATGCCCTCCATCAGTTAAAATTAAAGATTAAAAACAAATACTGAAAATATTTTAATGATAATGATTGTGACAGCACAGGTAACAAAATACAATCTCTTAGAGTTGTAAATATCTGGATTCTTTAGGATAATGATTTATACATAATAGCTACAAATAAATCCGCTAATTTTTAATATAAATTCATTTTCAGCTTGAATAAGATAAGTTGCCTATCCATAACATTTGTAGAGACGTTGCATTGCAACATCTCTATATTTGGAATTCTAATTAACTCCCATTATCCGTAAATTTAAAATAAAACTAGTACAGCGCGGCAGAAATAAACAACCCATTTGAAATCAATGAAATGCCTACACTATATTCATTTTGACTTTTGATTTTTGCCTTGTGGTACTAGGGCATTGGTAAGCTGATGCGCGCCTAACGCGCCTAAACTGTATAAACACTCTTTACTGTCGTTAACTGTTAACTGTTGACGGTTAACGGTTATGAGTCATCAGTCATCAGTCATCAGCCTTCATGTAAATGTTCAAGTTAAATGCGTAACAGCTTATCAACTTAATGTTACATCAACGGTTTCTAACCGTTTAAATTTAAAACTAAATATATTCTGCAATATGCTTGACATGATTTAAGCAATATGCTAATAATTATAGTTTGTGGAAACTTTACTTCTTAATATAAGCTCTTGGCTAACGTCATTGTCATAGGTGCCCAATGGGGCGATGAAGGAAAAGGTAAAATAACTGACTTACTCAGCCGTTCCGCAGATGTTGTGGTTCGTTATCAAGGGGGTGTCAATGCTGGACACACGATTGTAGTTAAAGGTCAAACCTTTAAACTGCACCTGATTCCCTCTGGTATTTTATATCCAAATACCGATTGCATTATCGGCTGTGGAACAGTCATCGATCCACAGATTTTAATCGCAGAACTCGACCAATTAAAAGAACTAAATATTTCCACTGACCACCTGCTGATATCTGAGACAGCCCACGTAACGATGCCTTATCATCGGTTGATTGACCAGGCATCCGAAGAACGACGGGGAAGCCATAAGATCGGCACAACAGGTCGGGGCATTGGGCCGACTTATGCTGACAAATCTGAACGTACAGGCATTCGGGTTTTAGACTTGATGAACCCAGATGAGCTACGTGAGCAGTTAGAGTGGACGATTAATTATAAAAATGTCATTTTAGAAAAGCTTTACAACTTGCCACCTCTAAATCCACAAGAGGTGATTGAAGAGTATTTGGGTTATGCAGAGCGCTTGCGCCCTTACGTTGTTGATACATCCTTCAAAATAGCCGATGCGATTGCGCGACGGCGGAATATTTTGTTTGAAGGCGCACAAGGTACGCTCCTTGACTTAGATCATGGAACTTATCCCTATGTCACCTCCTCTAACCCAGTAGCCGGGGGGGCTTGCGTTGGTACAGGGGTAGGGCCGACAATGATTGACCGGGTAATTGGTGTATCGAAAGCCTATACGACACGAGTGGGAGAGGGGCCATTTCCCACGGAATTGGATGGAGAGTTGGGAGAAATGTTGTGCGATCGCGGTGCCGAGTTTGGCACAACCACCGGACGCAAACGGCGCTGTGGCTGGTTTGATGCAGTCATCGGTCGCTATGCCGTGCGGATAAACGGCATGGATTGTATGGCGCTCACCAAACTAGATGTCCTTGATGAATTAGAGGAAATTCAAGTTTGTGTCGCATACAACATAGACGGCCAACGCAGCGAACACTTCCCAACCAGTTCTCGTCAATTTGCTAGATGTCGTCCCATCTACAAAACCTTACCAGGATGGAAAGTGTCAACAACCCACTGCCGCACCCTGGAAGACTTGCCACAGCAAGCACTGGACTATCTAAAATTCCTCGCTGAATTGATGGAAGTCCCGATCGCGATCGTCTCACTAGGAGCAAGCCGCGATCAAACAATAATCGTAGAAGACCCCATCCACGGGCCTAAACGCGCTTTATTACAGGCTGACGGCACACCTGCTACCCTGCTAAGTGCGTAAATTAGTCATTGGTATCATTAGTTATTTCCTAATGACCAATGACTAACGACTAATGACTAATGACAAAGGACAAAGGACAATTTCTATGACTATTACAGTCGAATCTCAAAAACGTCCAGAAGGCAGCAAGCCAAGAGCTTTGCGCCGTTCTGGACTAATACCTGCCAATTTGTACGGTCACAAGGGTACAGAGTCAATTCCTTTGACTATTGAAGCTAAAACTGTTGAACGTTTGCTCAAAAGAGTTTCAGTCAACAATACATTGATTGAATTAAACGTTGCCGATGCACCTTGGCGCGGCAAAGCCCTACTGCGGGAACTTCAAATCCATCCAGCAAAAGGTACACCCTACCACCTCAGCTTTTTCGCGGTTGCCGGTCACGGCGACACCACTGTAGAAGTGCGGCTGCGTTTTGTGGGAGATGCTGTTGGTGTTAAACAAGAAGGTGGTGTATTAGACACCGTATTCACCGAATTGCAAGTGAGTTGTGCGCCAGAAAACATCCCAGATGTAATTGAAATCGATGTCACCAACTTGCAAATAGGAGACAGCTTGAGTATCAGTGATATACCCTTTCCTGAAGGTGTAACACCTCTAGCAGAATCAGAGCGACTTGTTGTGAGCGTTTTGCCGCCACAAATTAGCGCTGAAGATGCTGGGACAGAAACTGAAGCAGCTTCTTAAGCTAAGTAAACTGTGTAATAATTTTTGATGATACCAGGGGGAAACTCCTGGTTTTTTTGTATTTAAACCGCAGAGGCGCAGAGAGCGCAGAGGACAGAGATGACAGAAGCGACTCTTCCAGCTTTAATTGAGCAAATGTTGCAGCCTGGATTTTATCCCCATCCAGTAACAGAACCTATTCAATTAATTCAAACCCACATTTCTTATGTGCTGCTGACTAGGGATTATGTCTATAAGGTGAAAAAACCGATGAATTTTGGTTTTTTGGACTTTTCTACTTTAGAGAAGCGGCAGCATTTTTGTCAGGAAGAGTTACGGTTAAATCAGAGGGGTGCTGGTGAACTATATTTAGAAGTTTTGCCCATAACTCTGATAGGTGAGCAATACCAACTAGGGGGAACGGTCAAGCCTGTAGAATATGTGCTGAAGATGCGGCAGTTTCCTCAAGAGGCGCTATTAAGCACACTTTTTGAACAGGGTAAGTTAAATGAAACACACCTAGATGATTTGGGACGGGTGGTGGCTCAATACCATGCCGAAGCACAGACGAATGATTACATTCGCAGTTTTGGTGAAGTGCCAAAAGTTCGGGCTGCCTTTGACGAGAATTATCAGCAAACTGAAAAGTATATCGGTGGCCCCCAAACACAGGCGCAATTTACAGAAACAAAGCAATATACAGATAACTTTTTTGCTGAACGTCCAGAATTATTTGCTAGCAGAATTCAAAATAACTATATTCGTGAATGTCACGGGGATTTACACCTAAGAAATATTGCCCTGTGGCACGACAAAATCTTGCTATTCGATTGCATTGAGTTTAATGAGCCGTTTCGCTTTGTCGATGTAATGTACGATGTGGCGTTCACGGTGATGGATTTGGAAGCGCGGCAACGCAAAGACTTAGGTAATGCCTTTTTGAATGCCTACATAGAGCAAACTGGAGACTGGGAAGGCTTGCAGGTGCTACCTTTGTATTTAAGTCGTCAGGCTTATGTTCGGGCAAAGGTAACTTCATTTTTGCTAGATGATCCGAGCGTACCCGCAACGGTAAAGGAAGAAGCAACAAAAACCGCCGCCGATTATTACAAACAAGCTTGGGACTACACTAAACCAAAGCTGGGACAACTAATTTTGATGTCGGGATTGTCGGGTTCTGGTAAAAGTACCACAGCAAGGTATTTAGCCCGTCAACAGGGAGCGATTCATCTTCGTTCTGATGCGGTGCGGAAACATTTAGGGGGAATTCCTCTGTCAGAAAAAGGTGGCGATGATTTGTATACACCTGAGATGACCGAAAAAACCTACACACGGCTGTTGGAATTGGGAATTATCCTAGCTAAACAAGGTTTTTCGGTGATTTTGGATGCCAAGTATGATCGGCAGCAGTTGCGGCAAGAAGCGATCGCTCAAGCTACGAAGTATCAACTTCCTCTTCAGATTATCCAATGTACAGCACCACTAGAGGTTCTAAAAGAGCGCTTGAACAACCGCACTGGTGATATCGCTGATGCTACGGCCGATTTATTAGACTCACAACTCAAACAAGCTGAACCTTTCACTGAAGAAGAACAATCCTATGTAAAGATTTTGGATACAACTCAACCACAGCAGGCACAATTAAAATAATTCGTAATTCGTAATTCGTAATTCGTAATTTGTAATTCGTAATTGAACCGAAAATTACCAATTACGTTAGCGTAGCGTAAAGCCTTCTCTACGAAACGCTACCGCGTAGCTTGCTTCTCCGTAGGAGTAGGCTTAGAGCGAGTTATCGAGCGTTATTAGTAATTAGTTAATAGCCTTTTTTTACTTTATGGCAGATAAAAAGAACGACTTTTTTAGTATTTCTCCCAGCTTCTTTTCTCAACTTTTATTTGGGGCATTTTTAATATTTATATTAATAATGACCGGCTCCGCACCAGCCCTGAGCATCTTTTTGGGTATCATGGGCGGTTTCATTTTAGGCTGGATCACAAATGTAACCGAGAATAGCGCCCAGCCTCCAACTGTAGCCTCCTCTGATGGTGTTGATACAGGACTGAAATACTGGTTATTTTTCATGCTTGGCTTTGTATATTTAGGGTATCCAGCACCCATGAGTATTCTGCTAGGCGCAATAGGTGCTTTAGCTGGAGGCTGGATTACTGCTTGGTGGGGCAGTAAGGAAGAAACTAGAACTCAGTTGCAAGTTGAAGAGTCAGAAGAGGGCGAAATTGAACCAACGAACGACAGGATCAACAAACGGCAAACAAGAAGAACCGCCCGTCGCTACCGTCGCGGTACTGGAAGTAGTATCAATTTTAGGTTTTGGGAAAAGTAGTAATTTGGGCATTGGGAATTGGGCATGGGGCATTGAACATTAGTCAATAATCAATAGTTCTTCTTTCCCTACTCCCTCATCTCCCTATTCCCCATTCCCCACTATGTTTTTATATCTCTCCAAATTACTGCCACTATTTTTTTATCCACTAGGATTAGCCTGCGTGAGCTTGATAGTAGCATTAGTCACCTTGTGGAAACGACCGCGCACTGCGGCGATCGCAATTGCTTTTGCCCTAATTTTATTGCTATTTTGTAGTAATGCTTGGATTGCTAAATCATTAGTGCGATCGCTAGAATGGCAAAATCTTCCACTTGCAAAAATACCAGCAGCAGAAGCGATTGTGGTTTTAGGTGGCGCAACCAAATCAGCCTTTCCCCCCAGACCTACCGTTGATTTAAGCGAATCAGGCGATCGCGTGATTTATGCCGCACAACTATATCGCCAGAAAAGAGCGCCTATAATCATTCTCAGTGGGGGCCGGATTGATTGGCGTGGTAAAGGTTCATCAGAGTCGGCAGATATGGCAACAATACTTACATCTATTGGTATTCCATCTGAGGCAATTATCCAAGAACCTGACTCTCTGAATACTTATCAAAACGCTGTAAATGTCCGTAAAATTTTGGAATCTCGTGGCATTATTCAGGTATTATTAGTTACCTCTGCAATGCATATGCCGCGATCGCTTCAGATTTTCCAACGTCAAGGAATCAATGCCATTCCTGCACCCACCGACTTTTTGGTTAGTGAGGGTGAACTGCAAGAACTTGGTGGCACTCCCAAAGCCGCTATACTGAATTTATTACCTGATACTGACAACTTGCACCAATTTACCAGCGCTTTAAAAGAGTACATTGGTTCTTTAGTTTATCGCTTACGCGGTTGGCTCTAATAAAGTTATGAGTTATTAATTATAAAGTAGAGTAATTGCCTGAATTTAAAACTTCCCATTCAGTACAGACACGATTAATCGCGTCTCTCCTTTATTAACATTATGTCTAAAAACTTACCTTATATTATCCCATCCCCTCCACCCCAAGTTGAGGAAGCATTTGCCGCTTACCAAACAACCCATCAGTTTTACCACGAAGTTCGTTCACGGTCAGAGTTTCAGCGTTATTGTGAATGGTATTATACTACAGCAGAACAGAACCGCCAAGAGCTTAAAAGAATGCGCGGCGAACTGAATATTTTTCAGTGGTTTCGCCGCCGATAAGTGATTTAGATGACTTCTAACTCATTTTCACGTAAATGGGCTTTAAACTTTTTACTAAACTGGACTACAATCGGCAAATTAGCGCTTACGGGTCTGTCTCGCCATTGGGTGGCAATACCTACTACATCGCCTTCAGTGCCTTTGATATCAAAAGGCTGATTCCGATGTTCAGGATGATGATACACTACTACCGAATCTTTAACGCGGACGCGATCGCCAACTTTCATAACAACATTTACACCTAGCATTTGCTTTTTTCCAAGTATCTGCTACAAAATATATGATTAAATCGCTTAAAATTTGATTTAATCAGCTATTTCTTGACGCTTCACAGGGGTGCGACGGCGCATTTAACCCTCTGCGTCCAGGCACGTTTTAGCTATCCGTGCATACTTTTACAAGTTTTTGCCGCGTCAATGTCTATCGCCCTCACCCTTCGTTTTACCCCAAAACCAGGGAGACGAAAGAAAACGAACCGATATCAAATGTGCTTAGTACTTTGGCAAGAGATATAACCTTATTTATCTTCACTCTCGGATGTTCCCCAGGTCAACTCTCTCACCAATTTTCGTGCATAGTCAACTTAGAGCCAGGGCGATTTCCAGTTGCGGCTACACAAACATAGACGCTTTGCGGCTTCCCGCAGGGTAGTCTGCCTCCGCGAACTAAAGTCAAATCAAGGTTTTGTTTGTGTAGACGCGGTTTATAACCGCCCTTTTAATTTTGTGACTAACAATAGCTGAGAAACCTACGGTAGTTGTTGCTGTAAGCTATTCTCCAGTCCCCATCCTTTACTTTTCAGGCGGACATAATTGCTGTATTCTTTGAGGAAATTGCCGACACATTTGCTGGAATCCTTGAGGATTAAATTGCCACCAAGCAAATAATCCCAGACTTGTACCACCCACAAGCAACGTTAACACTCGCCCTAGGATTGGCAAACGTTTATCCCGTTTAGGTTTTCTCTTTAAGCTTGATGGAATTTCAAAGCTCAGAATTGGTTCCTCTGAAAGATCCAAATCTAGATCCAAATCTAGCAAAGCTTGGGAACTTTCTGTAAAAGAAATTGGTTCTTCTAATTCTTTTAGTTCTTCTTGTTTTTCTTGTTCTTCTTGTTGTTTTTGTATCTCTGCTTCTATAATCTCTTCAGGCAACGTCGGAGTCACAAATACTAAATATTCTGGGGAGACACGGCAATAAGTGAGAACAACCGACGTATTATCACGCCCATTCTTTTCGTTTGCTAAGTCAATCCAGTTGCGAACAGCATCTTCAACTGTCAGTTTCCCTGCTAACACAGGTATTGCATAATCCTGCCAAGATTGTTCTACCCAGTTATTATCACTTAAACCATCAGAACACAGTAGCAATATCCCATCTTCTTCTATAATGAATCGCTGAACCTTGAGACGCAAAGATTCTGAATTTCTTGTCCCCAACCCTTGAGTTAAGGCACTAGCATCTGATCTCAAGAGTGCCTTTCGATACAAGCTTTTAGCAAAACGTACTTCCCGCGTTGCTACATCATCATCTACTGTCAGTAGCTGACAATAATTGCGAGTAATCCAATAAGCACGGCTATCACCAACATTAGCCAAGTAAAGTTCATGGGTATTATTTGATTGCCATCCAGTACTTGTCTGCACTCGTTGTGGAACTTGCAACGCCATGACAATAGTTGTAGCCATGCGTTCTCTGCCTTGGCGTTTTTGCTCATTATTGCGGGCAGAAATCAGATTATTTACCACCCGCAAGCTTGCTTCTAATTGTTCCTGCAACAATTCTGGTGGTACAAGTACAGCTTGTTCTGTAACCTCCCTTAGTAAAACGCGCATTTGCAACTTTACAGACTGCACTGCCAACTTACTGGCAACCTCGCCGCCTTCATGTCCGCCAATACCATCGCAAACAATCGATAAGTGATGCGATAAAGGTTCATCTAAGTCACTCAAAGCATTAGGGTAGCAAGCATCTTCATTTTGCGCCATAATTGGGCCAATATCTGTAGAGCCTGCCACCTTCAAAACTAATGGCAATTCTGCCGCAGATGCTAGTAGTAAATTATTGAGTTGAGTAGCAATATCATCCAACTCAACCTCAGTTTCACACATCTGCTGGACTATATCCTGTAACCCCTTGGCTACTGATGGCTTTGCAGACGATACCCAAAACTGCCAACACTCCCCTAGATTTTGTAAACTCAGCTTCTTATCTGTTGGTGTTTGGTAAAGTTCCAACAGTCGCACACACCAACCTTGGACTCTCAAGTTGTCTGGCACTAGTAAACTGCGGCTAAGTCCTAATTCTGATAAAGGTTTCCAAAGTTGGAGAATTTGCCACAGCCAATAAACTTGTCGTACCGCCGTTGCTTGCTCCCATGCTTCAACAATAGTTGGATAGATATTTCCTGTCTCATCTATCGGCACATTTTCCAATAAGAGGATATCAGTTGTATCTCCCTCAAGGTTACTAACAAACCCATAAGCCTGCGGCAAACGTAACCGCTCTTGATATAATTGTAGATAAGGAATTACTTCCGTTGGCAATTCTTCAGGTACATCTGGCGACAGTCCCGGTTGAGTATCCAGCCAAATCTGGGAACTAATTACCTCATACCTATGTGCTACCTTTGTGCCTGGTGTGATTTTGGCAGACGATGAGCCAGTAGCCCAAAGATAGCGGTGAACTAAAGGAGTTTGACAAGTGGCACAAACACTATCTCCCATAGGATTAATGGGGCTATTACAGCTTGGATTTATACAATAAATTATCAGTTGAGTAGAAATCATAAAGGTATAAATTAAGAAAACAATTAACTCATTAACTTCGATTACATTTAGCTGGCAATGAATTGAAGGCTAGAATAGACTGGATTTGCGTACTGCTAGCTACACCTTGTTACTGAAATTAATCAAAATTATTGGTAAAAAGACCAAGTTTTCTTTCTGTAAATGACTTACGTCTGGCTGTATCTAATCGTAGAAATGCATTTACGTCAATGTATCTAGGAATGGCGCTATGCCAAGTTTTACCTTAATCTGGCTTCTGGCAGGAGCAGTTCTGTGTTTGATGGAACTGTTCTTACCATCGGCGTTTGTCGCCTTCATGATGGGAATTAGCGCTTTTGTGGTGGCACTGCTGTCTGGAGTGGGTTTGGGAAATGTATGGTTGCAAGTTGTGGTTTGGCTATTACTTTCCACATTATTAATTGTGCTTTCCCGTCGGTTTTTGCAACCACAACAACGCAAATCGAAAATTCAGGATGCAGTCATAGCTGAAACCTTAACAGAGATTCCGCCTGGGAAAACAGGGCGGGTGCTGTATGAAGGAAATTCCTGGCAAGCACGATGTGACGATGACAAATATACGGTAGCACCTCATCAAAGAGTTTATGTGGTTAGAAGAGAGGGTACTACTTTAATTGTGATACCAGAAAATTTATTGAGTCATTAGTCATTTGTCATTGGGGCATGGGGCATGGGGCATTGGGCAGGGATTAATAGTTCTTCCTCCCCTGCTCCTCTACTCTCACTCCCTTTCCTGTTGAGTTACATTTAATACTTAAAAAATCAGGAGATTTACAATGGAACAGTTATTTTTACTAGTATTTTTAGCCCTTGGTGGTTCTGCTGTAGCGGGGTCTGTAAAAGTCATCAATCAGGGCAATGAAGCTTTGGTGGAAAGATTGGGTAGCTATAACAAAAAGCTGGAACCAGGACTGAACTTTTTAATTCCTTTTTTGGATAAAATCGTTTATAGAGAAACCATCCGGGAAAAAGTCTTAGATATTCCTCCCCAAAAATGCATCACCCGCGACAACGTTGGTATTGAGGTGGATGCGGTATTTTATTGGCGGATTGTGGATATGGAAAAAGCCTGGTATAAGGTAGAAAATCTCCAGTCGGCAATGGTAAACATGGTGCTGACTCAAATTCGCTCCGAAATGGGGCAATTGGAGTTGGATCAAACCTTTACAGCCCGTTCCCAAATCAATGAACTTCTGTTAAGGGATTTGGACATTGCTACAGATCCTTGGGGTGTGAAAGTGACGCGGGTAGAACTGCGGGATATTATTCCTTCGCAAGCAGTGCGAGAATCGATGGAATTGCAAATGTCGGCAGAACGACGCAAACGGGCAGCAATTTTAAATTCTGAGGGTGAACGCGAAGCTGCTGTTAATAGTGCTAGAGGTAAAGCAGAGGCGCAAATATTAGATGCTGAAGCTCGTCAAAAATCGACAATTCTGCAAGCGGAAGCTGAACAAAAGGCGATCGTTCTGAAAGCTCAAGCGGAACGTCAGCAGCAGGTTTTGAAAGCGCAGGCGATCGCAGAATCAGCAGAAGTTGTTGCCCAAAAACTCCACACTAATCCCAATGCCAATAAAGCAGTAGAAGTTCTGTTTGCCTTGGGCTATCTGGATATGGGCGCGACAATTGGTAGAAGCGATAGCAGTAAGGTCTTGTTTATAGATCCGCGTACTATCCCTGCTGCTTTTGAGGGTATGCGTTCTGTTATCTCAAATGGTCAGGTTGACTCTAACGAGTTGTTTTCTAAGCAAATACCAGGATTAGAAAATAAGCGCCCTAGTTAGAACTAGAAGTGGAGAATGGAGACAAGGGGACAACTTTCTTCCTTGTCTCTTCGTTTTTTTCCAATGACAAATGACTAATGATAATTAACCCAGAACAGTTTATCAGCGCTATTACTGCGATCGCTAATCTTTTAATTAAGGAAAAAATTCAGCGCAATGAGACTGTAATTAAATTACTTCAGCAGTTTAAACTTGGCCCAGAGCATCCACCAGCAGATTTTAGTGGGGTTTATGCTTATGCACTGCTGGAGTACGGTGTTGGAAAACCCAACACTTAAACACGCCTACGCACTACTTATCTCATTCTTCTCGTGATCAAATAATCAAATTTTGATAATTTGTAAATCTATGACGTTATCTATTCGCCCAACCATAGCACTAAGTGTAGAAAATTTCTTACAACTACCAGAGACAAAACCAGCAAGCGAGTATTTTAACGGGCGAATATACCAAAAACCTATGCCACAAGGAAAACATAGCACTTTACAAATCGAATTAGCTTCTGCCATAAATCAAGTTGCAAAACCGCAAAAATTAGCTTATGCCTTTACTGAACTACGCTGCACGTTTAACGGACTTTCGATAGTACCAGATATTGCTGTGTTTGAATGGCAAAAAATTCCCCTTGATGCAAAAGGTAGAATTGCGAATAAATTTGAGATTCCCCCAGATTGGATCATTGAAATTCTCTCACCAGAGCAATCACCCAACCGAGTTATCCGCAAAATTACATTTTCTATTCAAAATGGAGCAAAGCTAGGTTGGTTACTTGATTCTGCTGATGAGTCAATCATGATTTTTGAACCCAACAAATTACCTGAATTAAAAGAACAGCAAGATATATTACCCGTTTTGAGTGTTTTAGAAAATTGGCAATTAACAGTCGCAGACGTATTTAGTTGGTTAACTTTTGTTTGAATAAAGCAACAGTAAGCTGACGCTAATGCACTTTTGAATCATTATAGAAAATAAATATTTGTAAAGGAAAGCTGATTTACCGTAGTAACAAAACCTCAACTCCTAAAATTTCAGCACTTGTTGCTAAAGCTTCATCAGTCGTTACCAATTGGATATTATTTTGAAATGCAATTGTCAAATGTAGAGCATCAAGTGTACGCAATGGTGTATCAAACCGACTAATCCACTCACGCGCTAAATTATAGTGAACTGTTTCCACTGCAATTTGAGTATAAAATCCACTATCTAAATCTGATTGAAACCTTTCTACAATAGCTGTTGCATCTTGCTGAGATATTTCTCGCATTCGGACTCGACGCGACAATGCAGAAACGAGTTCAACCTCAACCAACTGACTCAAACCTACTTCAGCTTCATTGACTAGTAATTGTTCAACTGCATCGCTTAAAGCTTCTGTCCAATACAAAGGAGCGATAACGCTAGTATCTAAATAAATCAACGACGTTCCTCTGTACGTGAATTGATGACAGTTGCACTCAATGACTCACCTTTAATTGCAAGGGAATCACGAAATTGTTTCATACTTACTAATTGTTCTTCTTTTTGTAGCGGAGGAACTAAACGAGCTACAGCTTTATCTTGCTCTAGCAAAATTACTTCTTCTCCCCTAGCTACTCGTTCCAAGAGAGATTTTAAATTCATAGCTGCTTCTTCAACGCTAATTCTCAACACTGCATTACTCCTGTAGTTAAGCTTGAAGATCAAAAAAAATTTCCTGCTTCCACGATTTATTTATAGAAATTCACATTATTAGCCTGCATAAGCAGGCTTTTTTCTGGTAGCCACGGGCTTGAGTCTGTGGAAAAATAAAGTGCAACATCACATAGAATTGGTATGATTATTGACTAATTTCACTAGCTTGATTTACCTGGCATTGGCTGCACAACCCAAAAAATTCTAAGGTGTGGTAAAAAACTTTAAACTTATGGCTGGATTCTAACTGGTGTTCTAAGTCATGCACGGGGCATTGATTAATTGGAATTGAGACACCGCATTGCAAGCAAGTAAGATGGTGTTTGTCTTGCTGCGCTAGACTGTAGAGGGCTTCACCGTTAGCCAAATTCCGCACTTGTACCATGCCTTCGAGTTTTAAGGCTTCTAGGGAACGGTAAACTGTTGCTAAACCCATGCTCTGATTAGTGTTACGTAGTTCTACGTAAATATCTTGAGCAGAAATGCCTTTTTTGATGGTTTTCAGTAGGTTGAAAATACGCTCTTGACTGCGGGTGCGTATGGCTCTCATAGACAATTATTTTAATATGCCACTGTAGTTGAAGCTGTTAGATGGGCTAATTGATCAATTAACTTTAACCGCTTCGTAATCTTATTTTCACTCAGTTGGAACAGAAAGTTATAGTATAGCGATCGCAGCATTCAGCAAAAGCCCGTGCAAACCAAGTATCTAGCCAAAATTTTCGTGACGCTTCGTCCTTCAGTCTTAGACCCTGCTGGCGTAGCTGTACAATCCGGTCTTAAGCAAATGGGATACGAGAACGTTGACCAGGTGCGGATTGGTAAGTACATTGAACTCACCATTACCTCGTCTGATGAGAAAAAAGCTCGTCAAGACCTCGATCGCATTTGTGACCAAATGCTATCAAATCCCGTGATTGAAAATTATCGCTTTGATTTGATTGAGGTCGAAACCCAAACGGGAGTATTTTAGGGATTGGGGATTGGGGATTGGTTATTAATTCTTCTTCCTCATCCTCCCCTGCTTCCCCTGCCCCCTGCTCCCATTCCCCGCTCCCCACTCCCTACTCCCTTTGATTAATCATGAAATTCGGTGTTATTGTTTTTCCCGGTTCTAATTGCGATCGCGATGTTGCTTATGTAACCAGAGACTTGCTGGGGCAACCGACTCGCATGGTTTGGCATCAAGAAACGGATATTGCTGATTTGGATGTCGTGATCATTCCTGGTGGCTTTAGCTACGGGGATTATCTGCGCTGCGGTGCGATCGCGCGTTTTTCACCCGTGATGCAGCAGGTTGTTGAACACGCCCAAAAAGGTAAGTTTGTGATCGGTATTTGCAACGGTTTTCAGGTATTAACAGAAGCTGGACTTTTGCCAGGGGTGTTGACTAGAAATCGGGATTTGCATTTTATTTGCGATCGCGTCCCTTTGAAAGTTGAGCGTACCGATCTCTCATGGACGCAAGCTTATACCACTGGTGAAATTATCACCTTGCCCATTGCCCACGGAGAGGGGCAATTCTACGCTGATAAAGCCACTCTTGCAGAAATTGAAGATAACGGGCAAGTTGTGTTTCGTTATGAAGGAGACAATCTCAACGGTTCACTGAACAACATTGCCGGGATTTGCGATCGCCAGGGCAATGTGTTGGGGATGATGCCGCACCCAGAAAGAGCCTCTGACGCAATGCTGGGGAATAGCGATGGCTTGAGGCTGTTTCAGGGCTTGCTAGAGAAGGTAGCGGCATTAGCTTAAAGCAAATATCGGGCGACTAGGTTGAGTATTTTGCGATCGCTGTCTGAAAGATAGATGAAGGTTATTCTAGAGATTGCGATCGCTCCATCACATCAAGCCAACATATAGCGGTTCTCATTTGGGTGCAGTACAGTTTTGACCTCACTTCCATTCCTCTCTCCTAAGAGGCTACGGTGTACGCACATCTCTGTACAAAACCAAAATGTTCTAGCTCCTCCTAAATCCTCCGATAAATTGGAGGACTTTAAGAGATTTTTGCCCCCCTTTTTTAAGGGGGGTTGGGGGGATCAAAAGCCTATGAGGCTCTAGAGGACTTGTGTATACACCGTAGCTTCTAAGGGGAGAGAGGCTTTGAATCTTACTCCCATTCCCTCTCTTCTCTACGAGAGGCTTCTCTTTCAGAGACGCGAACGCGAACGCCAACGAGACGCTACGCGAATGCAGGGAAGGGGTTGGGGTTAGGTCTGTATTGAACTCAAATGCAAACCGCTATAGTTATTCGTTGGATGACAACAAAAAAAACCTGTCCCTATCCTTAGTAAGGATAGGGACAGGTTTTGCTATGCAAAACCAGGGTGAGGTATCTCAGGATCTGCGCGATAAATCTTAAATGCTGCTACCAACAAGAGAACTTTTCAAACATCCTCTTGCGGTGAAGAGAGACAAGTATAGCTTTTGCAGAGTTTCTCCGGATTTAGTAAGTAATCAGACGGATATGATATAAGCGCTAACTTAATATCCTGCCCTTTGGCCCTCTACTAGACTTAATTGCCTACATTTACGTAAATATACTATTTTAAATTAATATATTTTGCGTATAAATTACTGTTGTATTTTCGTAAATAGTTTTACAGAAGGAAGATTTTGATGGATAAAATACATAAAATTATCAAAGGTAGTAATACTTATCGATTTATTAGTATTAACTATACTTCCTGGAGCTTAAGAACAATCTGGATAGCTTTTCTTCTGCTGTTGACAGCTACTTCTAGCAACTCGGCAGTTGCTGCAAATAATGGTGTTTCAAAAAACCAAGAATTTCAGTTAAGTGAATCTCAAAACCTGAAAGTATCTTCTATAGTATCTAAACTTAATTCACAGCAAAATATTAGCTTGCGGCAAAGGTTTCCAGCATTTAAAAAACGGAATACCGTTGCTCAATTAGAGACTGTAAAGATTCGTGATCGTTTTACTACTAACGTTAAGTCTGTAATATTTAGTAATTCTTTCCCTGTAAACAATTTTTTGCTTAAATCTCAAGAAAACTTAAAAGCCAATGGTAATTTAGAAAAACAGTTATTTGCTTCTAAAATTATTAGTGCTGATTTGCATTTAAAAGAGCAGACTAATGAATTGAAGCAAAAGCAACCTCAACTTTTTGTACAAACAGACTCTTCAGAAATTTTAGGTGATACTTTTGGTGAGACTAATAAATTACGCCAAGAACTTTTGATTGATCCCATCGTGAGGTTAGGTAAATCACCAAAAGCTGCCCCTGGTTCAAGCGCGGGTACTCCTTCTGCCTATGGTGCAAGTTTTGGTCAAGCCTATATTGGTGGTGGTTTACTTTTCCCTTTAGATGACGATAGAGATAGGGTAGATGGTTCTTTGTCTGTTGGTTTTGGTTTAGGAGATGCGGCTAAATCTGTAGGGTTGGAAGTTAATGCCAATATTACTAGTGTAGGCGGTGGTGACAGTTTTGATTTTGGTGATAGTGGCGGTGTAGGTTTTAAGCTACACAGATATTTAGGTGATGGTACAGCTGTAGCTGTGGGTTGGTCAAATCCTATTAAATGGGGAGATGTTACGAATGCTAAAGATACTATCTATGGAGTAGTTACTAAGTCATTTGCCCTGCAACCAGATAATGCTAATAACAAGTTACCCTTGACTTTTTCGGTAGGTCTTGGTAGTGGTGTTTTTCGTTCTAAAGGTGCAATAGAAGCAGATGATAATTCTGTTAATATTTTTACTAGTTTAGGTTTGAGAGTGATACCTCAAGTATCCTTAGTAAGTAGCTGGACAGGAAATCGTCTTAATATGGGTGCGTCTTTTGCTCCTTTCGATAACACCCCGATAGTGATCAATACTATTTTCACAGATGTTACTAGTAATTTGGATACTGGCTTAGGTTTTGCATTGAGTGCAGGATATAGTTTTCGTTTCTAACTGCTGAGATATATTGAAATTTAATCAACAAGAAAAACAATGAAAAAACAATCATTTTTCCTCACTTTTGCTATAGCATTCACTTTTTTTACTTATCTAGTGAGTGCGCCGATGAAAGTAAATGCTGGTGGTGCTGGCATCACAGGCGGTAGCGAAGATTCGTCTTCCTCATCTGGAGATAACTTTAACCCAGGAAATACACAGCCACCTGTTGAACCTGCACCTGGGGTAAATGTGGAATTTAGTGGTAATGGTGGTCTGAGCGTATCAACAGAAGTTCAAAATACTTTAAATGTAATTATCACTAATTTAGTAGGTCAAAATCCAGAGCCAAATAGCCCATCTGCTGCCATTATAGCTATTTTGCAGGGCGGTTTAAATGCCGAAGACTCAATGAAATTGCTACAGCGTTCTCTAGAAAATTTAGGAGTCTCAAAATCATCAGTGCAAAAATTAGTCAGTAGTTTAGTTAGTATAACCGGGAAGCAATCAGCCTCTGCATCAGGTGTTCCTGTTGGCATTAAAAATTTAGTAGCAAATTCAGCAATAGCTCAGAATGAAACATCTTTGAATGTGGATGTTAATCAGTTAAATATTGCTATTAATGCTTACAACCAAATTGTGATGGAAAGTAGTCCTGAAGTTCTGCAAAAACTGTCAAAAGATCCACAATTTTTAGAAATTGGTAAGCTGCTTAAGCAATTAAGGACTGCCATGAATAAAAATTAAAGCTTAGACCTGATTAGACTAAAGTTATTAGTGGTGCAATTTATAATCCTCTGGTTAAATTCAGAGGATTCTTATTTAAAAATATGTATATTGACTATCAAATCAATAACGTTTTATCTGCTCGTGCGCGTCTAGGAGAGGGGCTAGTGTAGGACTACTGTACAAATGCATTGTGATGTGAATTAACGAGCTTGAGGAAGTTTTCAGGATTTTCTTAATTATCCTGCGATGCCTACGGCGGTAAACTACGTAAATAGACCATGCTGTGCCCTTACGAAAGATATGGTTTTCAACTTAATCCATATTTTATATTTTTTGTCAATGCGTAAGTTCTAAATAAGTGCGATCGCCAAGGGCGTTTTTGGTTTGGTTCGATGTGTCTGGGTAAAACGCAGGGTAGCCTATACCGTTACGATCCTGATGGCTCTTTGCACTTGATCAAAACAGGATTAGCAATTTCTAATGGATTAGGCTGGAGTTCTGCTCAAAAGACATTTGACTTAACTGATTCCCCAACGCAGAAAATTTATGCTTACAACTTTGATTCGGGTTAGGGATCGGGATGTAAAATACAATCATGATAATCACAGGAAAATCCTCTTCCCTGCTATCTGCTGCCTTGTGTTTTATCCTAACCAACTATAAATATTTACCTTGGCCTACTAACTATGAAAACAGTACCAATACAGCTACCCGAAACTGTATTTTCATCTCTCCGTAAGAATCCAGAAGAATTTGTTCAAGAAATGCGAATTGCAGCCGCAGTTAAATGGTATGAATTAGGCGAAATATCTCAAAGTAAAGCAGCAGAAATTGCTGGAATATCTCGTGCAGAGTTTATTAATAGCCTGTCTCGTTATCGAGTTGATTTTATGCAGTATACTGCTGAAGACTTAGCAGAGGAACTGATGAATGTCGAGCAATGAAGCCATCATAAACTCTTCACCTTTAATTGTCCTTTTTAAAAGTAATCAAGCAGAATTACTGCCAAAGCTGTTTACAAAAATAATAGTCCCTGAAGGTGTTTTTGTAGAAGTTACAATGGCAGGAGAAGATGATGCTGCATCAAGACAATTACCCAGAGTTTCTTGGATACAACGAATAGAGGTTAGTAGCATTGCTCCTGAAGTTGCAGCTTGGGACTTAGGAAGTGGGGAATCGCAAGTTTTAAGTCTAGCTTTAAAAACTTCAGATTGTGCAGCTGTTGTTGATGATAGAGCAGCACGGCGTTGTGGCCAAGCATTGAGTATTACTACTATTGGTACAGGAGGTTTATTAGTACTAGCAAAACGACGCGGAATTATTTCTAGTATATTACCGAACATTCAAGCTTTACGTGATGCAGGTTTATGGTTATCTGATACTGTGGTGACTTTGCTTAAACAGCAGGCTGGGGAATGAGTATTATTATGCTTTTTCTTAAATTGTCTAAGTTTTATGTACTAGGATAAAACGCAAGCTGAGATTGATATGCTTAGTTTTAACGTAGGATAAAATATTAGCAGACTGGAGATTTTTCGTTTCATCATAACGATGACAACAGCAACCTCTTTGACTCTCGAAGAATTTCTCAAACTGCCGGAAACTAAGCCAGCCAGTGAATTTATAAATGGTTGTGTTTCCCAAAAACCTATGCCTCAAGGTAAACATTCGCGCTTGCAACTGAAGTTTTGTGATGTAGTCAATAATGTTGCAGAAACAGCAAAAATTGCCCTAGCCTTCCCAGAATTGCGTTGCACTTTTGCTGGACGTTCGATTGTTCCAGACGCTAGCGTGTTTCTTTGGCAGCGAATTCCTTTTGATGCAGATGGTGAAGTACCCAATGCTTTTAAAATTTATCCTGATTGGACAGTAGAAATTCTTTCACCCGACCAGAAAGCTACTAAAGTTATTAGTAATATTTTGCACTGTCTCAAACATGGTGCTAAGTTGGGATGGTTAATTGACCTTGAAGACCGAATAATTTTGCTATTTATTCCTGGACGAGAACCTGTGGAGTTGACTGGTAACGATACTCTTCCGATTCCAGAATTTTTAACACTGGGTTTGACCGTCGAGCAGGTTTTTGGCTGGTTGAAAATAGGCTGATTTTTATTTTCGCTTGGGTTTGGAAATTAAAAGTTATTTGAGGTGCAATTCGTTATCCTCTGGTTAAAGCTAGAGGATTGTTGTTTTCAGAATCACGATTATATGAAATGAAACGCAAGCTGAAATTGGTAAGGTGGGTTTTAACGTAGGCGTAGCCCGCCGAAGGCATCGCACTTTTATTAAGTAGTATCATTCCTGTGAGGATTGCGATCGCTTTTCATCAAACCCCAGTACCACAGGCTATTTTTGTGTTGGGGGGTGCTTCTGAGCGGATGAGGTTTGCGGGGCAATTTTGGCAGTCTCACCAGAATTTAGATATTTGGGTTTCTGATTTTGCTTGGAATTTAGACACTAATCGCCGGATATTTTTACAGTATGGTGTTCCTGATGCAAAGTTGCATTTGGATGGTAGAGCAACCGATACTGTGACAAATTTCACGACTTTAGCAAAAGATTTTGCTAATCAGAGGTTGCAGCATATTTATTTGATTACCGAAAATTTGGGTCTAAAGCCCCGTCGTTCTACGACGGCTTTCTCATGCTTATTGCTCATAGTTATGGTATAATTACGCTAGGTATAACAGCGTAACCATGCTTGTATTTGAGGCAAAACTTAAGGGTAGTAACGAACAGTACGGAAAGCTTGATGAAGCAATTCGGACTGCTCGTTTTATCCGCAATTCTTGTCTTCGCTACTGGATGGATAACGAAGGAATTGGAAAATATGAATTGAGTGCTTATTGCGCTGTTTTGGCTAAAGACTTTCCCTTTGCTAATAACCTCAACTCGATGGCTCGTCAAGCCTCTGCTGAGAGGGCTTGGACTGCAATCACTCGGTTTTATGACAACTGCAAGAAGAATGTAACCAAGAAGGGTTTCCCACGCTTTAAGAAGCATCAAACACATGGTTCTGTAGAGTATAAAACTACAGGTTATAAGCTTTCGGAAGATAGGCAAACTATCACATTCACCGATGGTTTTAAAGCAGGAAGCTTTCGGTTGTGGGGAACCCGTGATTTGCATTTCTACCAGTTGAATCAGATCAAACGAGTTCGGGTTGTTCGTCGTGCTGACGGGTACTATGCCCAATTCTGTCTTGATGTTGAACGAGTTGAGAATCGATTTCCAACGGGTAAAACCATTGGGCTGGATGTTGGTTTGTCCCATTTCTACACCGATTCCGATGGGCAGACCGTTGAGAATCCCCGACACCTGCGTAAAAGCGAGAAGTCTTTGAAACGGTTGCAACGCCGAATGTCCTCCACTAAAAAGGGTTCTAAGAATAGAATCAAGCGTCGGAATCGCTTGAGCAGAAAACACCTCAAAGTAAGTAGGCAGCGTAAAGATTTTGCTGTGAAGTTGGCAAGATGCGTTATCCAGTCTAACGACTTGGTTGCTTATGAGGATTTGATGGTGCGGAACATGGTTAAAAACAGAAAGCTGTCTAAGTCTATTTCTGATGCGGCATGGTCGGCTTTTCGTGATTGGTTGGAGTATTTCGGCAAAATCTTTGGTGTGGTAACTGTTTCTGTTCCACCCCACTACACTAGCCAGAATTGCTCTAACTGCGGGGAAGTCGTCAAAAAGTCTTTGAGTACAAGAACTCATAAATGTCACCATTGTGGGTTTGTACTGGATAGAGACTGGAACGCTGCTCGGAACATACTTGAACTTGGACTACGTACCGTGGGGCACACGGGAACGCTTAACGCCTCTGGAGACATCGACCTCTGCATTGGTGGGGAAACCCCTCAATGTAAGCCGAGTCGTGGAAAGAGGAAACCCAAGAAGTGATTCTTGGAATCCCCGACCGTTTACGGCGGGGAGGATGTCAAGTCGGATTATCACATGAGGCGTGCAAGTGCGATCGCAACTATTGTTTTGGGTAGCCAGGAGATTGTGGTTACATCTGTGGCAGTAGCTTCTCAAAATCAGCCATCAGAATCATTGATGCGAGTGTTGCGAGATTGCGATCGTTTTTGTGGTTTTTAACTGGGCGAGCTGGAGCTAGTTTGAATCCACGTTTAAAATAATTACTTCTTGGTAAGCATAGTCTTCAAATAAAATTTGTTGATATTCCTCTAAAGCACGCTGAAATGTATATCTGCTTTTATAAAGTTGACGCGCCTTTTCACCCATTACCTTAACTCTTTGCTTGTCATTAGCTAATTCACTAATTAACTTGGCAAGGTGTTGAGGATTATTCGGAGGGGTATTAATACCGCAACCAGCAGTTGTTAAAAGCTTGTCAATGTATGAGTTTGGCGCAGAGATAGCAATAATTCCCCTTCCTGCCGCTAACATACCGTAGAGTTTAGAAGGAGCAACTATTGATTCTGCCCCAGGTATAAGGCTAACTAGTGAAAGATCACAAGCGGTAAGAGATAAAGGCAGTAGTTCTCTAGGTTGGTAAGGTAATAAAAGTATATTTGTTAGTTTATGAGTGTGGATTGCTTGTTCAACTAATTCAGTTTTCGCTCCAGCACCAATAAAGACAAATTGAATAGGAGTGTCTTTCAGTATTTTAGCTGCTTCGGTGATACTTTCAATATCATGCAGTCTACCCAAATTGCCGGAGTATAAAACTGTGAAAACTTTGTCAATATTATACTCTTGAGCAAAATTATTTGCTTGTTTATTACAGTTAATAATATCTTCTACTGCCCAATTCTCAATTACTTTGATTTTTGGTTTTAATTCAGGATATTTATTCCCCAATAAACACTGCATAGAAGTGCTGAGAACAATAATATTGTCAGCATATTTGTAAGTTAAATAAATTAATTTAGTACAAAAAATAAATAAAAAGCTATTTTGCTTAAAAAGACCAGATATTACAGCAGATTCTGGGAAAATATCTTGGAGTAAAAAATGGTATTCCCCCCCACGAATGACTTTAAAAATAGTACCTAAAATCCCAGCATATGGTGGATTAGAAACGATTAGAACCGACGTAGTGCGAGGTAGTAAAAATATCACATATTTCAAAGCGCCTAAAAGAAAAAATATTGAACTAATAATTTTACTTAGAATACTAGTGCTGGCTGCAATAGGAGAGAAGGCACGGTTGATTATGGCTTGATTTGAGAATTCAGGAGTAGTGTTTTTTGCCTGAGTACCCGTAAATATATTTACCTGATAGCCTTTTTGAGAAAGCCCTTTGGCTAAATCGGTCATTAGTTGGGCGGTAGCAGCATGGCTAGGGTAGAAATATTGAGTGATTATTGTAATTTGTTCCATGTATTTATTGTGGAATCATCAAAGGGCTAATCCAGATTTTTTACGTCTCAGTTCTATGATTTTGACTACTGTCATAAATTCATACATGGCATAGAGTAGACAGAAAATAAGAGCCGTTATTCCTTCTAAAAAACCTAATCTTAGAAAATACATTTGGATAAATCTGATAAAGGGGCGCAGAAACCAAAGTTTAGCCGCCAATAATCTAAGTTTTAGTTTACGCTCAGTCCCTAAAGCAGATGCTTTGCCTGTTTCCAGAAATTCCACAACATTTTGGGCATCCCAAGAAGAATAACGATCATGCCGTTCTAACCAATCTCCAAATCCTTTAGAATTGGCATAATGATCGTAAGGAATATTAATTCTGCCAACTTTAGCATTTGAAGCAAAGCCTTCCCAAACACCACCTGTAAAAGTAACTTCTCCTAGTTTAAGTAAACGGGCATGCCAATTAGGATATCCTTGTGTAAGCTTGAGCCATTTACCCCAAAACAGATAACGAGCAGGCAGTTCATAAGCATTGTATTGTTGATTGCTGGCAGAACATACACACTGAATTTCTGTTGCTAAATTAGGTGGAATAATTTCGTCAGCATCCAAGAAAAACACCCATTCACTCTTTAATTGACAAGTTTCTAAAGCCCAATTGCGTTGTTCAGAAATTTTGAATGGTGGAGGTTGAATGTTAGTAAAAACTTTTATTCCTAATGATTCTGCTAACTGTATTGTTCCATCAGTACTACCTGAGTCTACAACAATAATTTCTTGACACCACCGTAAAGAGCCTATACATTGTTTTAGGTTGTAAACTTCATTCTTTGTCAGAATAATTGCTGAGATCGTCATATTATTTTTTAAAAATTATTAACATTTCTTCTTCTAGCAATGCCTGTTTTAGGAATGGGTGAATTGGTGAAGAAAGTAAATCTAGAAAATTAACAGTTTTCAGTGCAGCATTTTTTAGACTACTTAAGCCTTGGCTAGGAGCCTTTTCATTAATTCCACCTAAGTTTACTTTTGCTCTTTCTTTGCCTCCAAAAATTAAACCTACAGTATTTAAAAGTGCTTGATGGAAAATTGATATTCCTCTGCCACGACGACTATTTTGATAAATACAAGTAAAACCCAATTTTTCACACGCCATTATCAAAGCTCTAAAATTAGGAAAACTTATATGATCAGGTGGAGATACCCAAGAAACATTTTTGCCAAATAATCGTGAACTTATAGAGTCTAGGTTTGGCCCTTCTAAAATGAATAATCCATCCTTCTTAATAGAAGCATAAATTTTTTCTAGTAAATCTTGAGGATTAGGTACATGTTCTAGTACATGTCTAAGGATTAAAACATCAAATTGTTTATCTTGCACTTCAAAAAAACCTGAAATTATTTTGATACCTAACTGTTTACTACCTACTTCTGCTGTTGTTTTACTTAACTCAAACCCTTTAGCAGAATAACCAAAACTTTGCAAGTTATATAACAAATATCCCCAGGAACACCCTATTTCACCCACGTTGTGGGCGTTCGGCTGATAAAACTTAATCAAACTTGCATATTCCTTAGCTTCGGAAATAATTTTGGGATTCTTTGCTGCATCAATTAATTCTTTTTCATCTTTAGCATATGATGCCATAAAATAATTTTGAGAATAATAATCTTCTAATTCATGCTCATTAATTATTTCCTTTAAGAATAAAAACCTACAATCTAAACATTTACTAACGTTGTATCCTCTAGCATTGTTCCAGTGAGGAACAATATTATCAGAACCACAAAGAATACATTTTTGATGGCTTTTCATACTTTCCTCTTGTTTAATTTACTATTGATTAATGATTTCAAAATAATTACTAGCCATCTGTAGAGCAGTCTTTTTTATAGAATAAGTAGAGTCTACATATTTTCTAGATGCCAATATTACTTCTTGCATCTTTTTAGGAAATTGGATAAGTTCTCCAATAGCCTTAGTCCACTCTGATGGAACTCTAGAACGCACCCACCCTACGCCACCTTCAGCTACCTCATCATGTAGACCTACTTTGTCTGAAATTAAAACAGGGCATCCACAGGCTAAAGATTCGACAACAACGTTACCGAAATTTTCATGACGGCTGGGTAAAACAAACAAATTAGCCGCAGAGTATATAGCTGGCAGTTCTTTGGGTTCGCATCTTTCTAGGAAAATAACTTTGTCTGACAGCTTTGCAGATTGAAACTGCTGCTGTAGTTGTGCTTTAGTACCATCCTCATCACCACCTATAAAAACCATTCGCCATTTGAGATGTTGTAGAGGTGCTAAAGCTTGAGGTAATAAGTCTAACCCTTTTTTGTGGTGGAGGCGGCCTACATTTAAAAGTATAAATTCATCTTTATCGAGGTTCTGAGATTTACGCCACGCTTTTGCTTCTTCTAAAGCAGATTGCCAAAATTCAGTATTTAAGCCATTGGGAATAATAAAAGATTTTCCCGGCAATTTTAGCCAACGACATTCTTTGAATTCTTGCTTGCTAGTGTAGTGGATACCACCTGCATTTGTCATATTGAAGCGTTCTTGCCATAAATAATACAGTATTTTTTTAGCTGTTTTTTGCTGCCAAGAGTAAGGTCCTAGTGCGCCTCTAGGCGAAACAACATAGGGAACACCTTGAGTTTTGGCTGCTTTGCAGGCTGCTCCACTACTACGCTGCCAAACACCTGTGATATGGATAATGTCAAATTCCTTAGCTCTTGCTGTTACTGCTTGTTCCATACCTGGGCAATGAATTCCCATCCCTGGTTCTTGCTGAAAATATGTGACTTTGACCCCATTACGGATGGCTGGCTGGTTAAGGGTTAATTCTGGTTGATTTTCTAGCCCAGCGTTAGAGGTAATTACCTCTACTTCATGACCAAGAGTGGCTAATCCTTCACAAAGTTGGCTAACACTAAGTACAGGGCCACCGAACTGCCAAGCAGGGGCATAGACGGGGATGTAGTGCAGAATCTTGAGTTGGTTTTGCATTTGTTCACTCGCTAGATACTTGCAATATTTGGTCGCAAATCTGGTGACACCTCCGCTCAAAATTTTCATAAGAAAAATAGTCTAATCCTCGCGGTATTACTCCTTTAGGACGCTTCAAGGCCTCTAAAATCCCAGCCTTTACTTCTTCTAGGTCATCAGGATTAACAAGAATACCTAGTAAACCATTCCGTACTGCCTCACGACTGCCATCAACCTTACTCGCAACTACAGGTATGCCACAAGCCATCGCTTCTAAAAAAACAAAGCCAAATCCTTCTCCTTTACTTGGCATTGCATAAACATCTGCTAGGCGATAATGATCGGCTTTTTCGGCTTCAGAAATAAATCCTGTGAAAATCACTTTTTCCTGAAGATTAAGCGATCGCACTTTCTGTTCTAATCTCTCTCTATCCGATCCTTCTCCTACTATTAAATAGACTAAATTAGGAATTATTTCGCTCAATTTAGGCAACACCTCTATTACTTCATCAAACCCCTTACATCGTTCATAAGAGTCTAAACGTCCCAATGTCATCAGAACTATCTTGTCCTTCAATTCATATTGGGAAATAAGTTGAGCATTTTTCTCATCATGCCCATACTGTTCAAGGACGATCGCATTTGGCAGTAAAAATTGTTGCACCTTGGGTATATTTGCCCAGGATTGAAAACGATCCAATGTAATTTGGCTGATAGAGACGACACAATCTACTCTTGAAAGACAATAATTCACTAGGCTGTTATGAGGCTTCCAGGCTTCGATCCCATATATTTCTAGAAGAATAGGTGCTTTTATCCACAGTTTAACTAGCCAGGCAAGCGGTAGCATATAAAGATGACCACAGACAATTAAATCAAATTTGGGGTTGGCTCTGATGATACGAAAAACGGTACGAATGTAAGCGAACTTACCTTTTAGTCCGGAGGTAATATATGTGAGCTTCTGAGGCAAAGCCTCAATGCGATCAACAAGTTTTTTTCTGGGAATTCCGACCACTTCATCACAATTATCGGCACTACAGAGAGAGTTAATGAAGTCTCGGTTGTACTGTGAGATACCCCCTCGTCCTCCAAAGGCATCTGTCACAAAGTAAAGGATTTTCATAATATTTCCTGAGTACTTTAATGGGAATAAGCCAAATTATGTAACAAAAAATAAAGTTACTTTGATATTCATAATTGCTACATTCTAGTTCGTTCCATATGTAACTACGTAGTATACAATCACACTGCTATAGTTGTAAAATAATACTGTGCAAAAAATTTAGTATCTAGTCTCTAATCGCTTTTTCTGGTGTAACCAATTTCTGATCGACGACTTACTTAGTTTGACCTTTAAAAGATACTTTGACGCTAAATTTTATGATAGATATCAACAAACTTATCAAGATAAAGTCTCGTAAGAATGAATAACTAACCGTGCTTATTACACCAAGAATTGATGGAGTATAAAGACGCAAAGATACAAAAGAAAATGAACATAGCAAAGCTGGTTTAAGAAGGGGTTGTTTGATTAAACTAAGAAAACTTCCTACACAAGTTAACCAAAAAGATAGAATTAACGAGGCAAAGAAAACCATCAAATAACCACCTCGCTCAAAGGAGTCAGCCATAAATGTTATCGGCGCAGATGTGAATTCAGTAATATTCACACCGTAGTTATCACGTAACCTTTCTGAACCATCATCTAGCGGTAACTTTTCTCCTGTAATAAATTTTGGGATGAAAATGCTAGTAATTCGTTCAAAGTTCTGCAAGCCAATATATTTTTGTCTATCAGTAACAGCGTCAATCACTAATTGTCCTGTTGGTTCTGTAATTCTAGTTAAAAGTCCAAATACAGGATCATCATATTCATTACCCTGAAATTCTATCTTACCTAGCATTACTTGCGAAATAGTTGCCAGCCGATCACTAAAATCCCCGTTATAAAATCTTTGCTCTGCACGAGCATATCCCAAGATAATAATAAAAGCTAAAAGAAATGGAACCAAAAATAAGAAAATGTTTCTGAGAATGGCAAATTTTATTTTTCCTCCATAAATACTGCCTATAAAAAAGAAAAGAATTGAACGAATAACTGGCTCTCTTCCCCCAGCCATACTAGACAATATCACCGTAAAAGATATAGAAAATAGTGGGAAAAAATTTTTATGTGAAATAAGCGGTACTTGTAGACGAGTTCCTAGAAGAAAGAAAAAGAGATACTGCAAACTGCTGATAGCTCCAAGAAAGTAAAGTGGTGAATCAGATGAAACATTTCCTGCATACCTAGCATCATAATAACCAAATATGAAATTAGAAAGTGAACTTAATACAAAAACAATACCTGTAATCACAACTCCATTGCTGGTTAACTGAGTTGATAATGGTGAAAATAGAATTTGCATCTTTGGCAAACCTCTAACCTTTAGAGCCATCAAACTTCCTATCAAACTCGCCCACATGACTAAGTTAATCAAAATCATGGTAGTGATTGTATGTTTACCAATTTGATATCCTGTTGATGGCAGTATGTAAAAACATCCTAAAAAACCAATTACCCAGCAAGAAAATTGACCTGTCATATGAGCAATAGACAGTAATCTTAATTCAACACTTTTATCTAAAAATGATATGTAAATTATTAAAAATAAAGGAATAAATGCCAGTAAACCTAGAGATAGTTCAAGCAATCCTAGCAAAGCGCAAACTATCACAACGATTAAATTTATAATAAGGAAAATAGATGATTTTATAAACATTGATCATTTAGATAAGGAAGTAAGTATCAATCTTATTGATATAGAAATACCCTAAAGTCTACACTTGCGAATTGTGTAGATTTTCATAGGTAGTGATCGCTCGTTGAGTGTAACTGCTCCAATCCAGTCCCGTACTAACATTGCGAATAGATAGGACCGCCTCTCGTTTAGCTTGGAGGAGTTGGGAATTATTAGCTAGGTTTTTTAAACAGATGGCGATCGCCTCACTATCCCTTACAGGTACTAAATATCCGGCAGGATACTCTTCTATACCCATGTCTAACTTGACTGGTTCCACACCAGACATCCTTAATAAATCTTCGCCACCAGTATTAGTTGTGCAGATTAACGGTAACCCACACGCAAGAGCCTGTACCTGTACACAAGCCAGCCCTTCTTCAATACTTGGCATAACAAAAACACTACTATTGCGGTAGTAGTCTACTAATTCCAACTGCGGTACATGACCAATCAATTTAATTCGTTCATCTGCTACTGTTAGTAAATGAGGGGTTTCTGCCGTAGCTCCACCAACCAAACATAATTCACTATTGGCTATATTTGCCTGCATAAAAGCTTTAACTAAATAATGAATACCCTTACGTACGCTTAAAGAACCAGCATAAATAATGCGAAATAGATTATCCTCTTTTAATCCCGATGAAAAACTTTTGATATTTGTACCGAAATGGTTAAGTACTAAGCGTTTTTCAGGGAAACCCTGAGCTAGGAAACTACGTTTTACAAACAAGCTTGGTACTGCAAGTTTATCTGCCATTTTATACTCTCGTAATTCCTGGGCTACAATCTCTGGGTGTGTTTCTGTCCAATGCAAACCTAATTGCTGATATTCTTCCCTCAATAGTTGACATTGCACCTTCATGTGAGAAGAACTACGTTCTAACAAAAAGGGTATATTATTCCGTTTCGCCCAGTGCAAAGCAGGTTCAGAAAAACTTGACCAGCCATGTACTAAAGTACTGCCTTCTAGGTATCTACTTGCTGCTTTAGCAAATAGATTGTGCAATAAAGCTTGGGATTTCATCACCAAGTTTTCTTTGCCTATGTAGTACATAGCTTTTCCTAATAGAAGAGTTAAAGGCAAACTTACTACTTTATCATCAGGTATTCCCCATTTGCGGGTTTTGTATTTAGGATAGTTGGTGATTAAACGATGTAAAACGCCTGCGGAATGTAGTTCTCTTGCTAAGTCAAAAGCGTGCCATCTTCCGCCAACAACAATAGATATTTTCATATTTTATTTCTGGTAGTGTTGTATATATGTGGATAATTTCATTAAGATCACTTAGCAACTGAAGAATTAGAGCAGTCATCCACAGGCGTAGCCCACTACGATCTATTTATTAGCTTCTTTGATGCAACAGAGCAAAACATGACTTGATGTCAGCAAAGGATGAAGCCATGACTTTTTATCAGTAATTAATGTAGGAATAAAGATAAATATATCTGACCAATTTGCCAGAATATCATACTGATCAAAAACACTATAAGAATAAGCAATACCATCTCCCTCTGACGACATATAACCTCTTCCCTTAGTCTTTATATAATTAGCAAATCCCCATAATCCAAATTTGTAGAGCAATAATCTAATCCATCTAGTCCATAATTGTCCTTGACCAAATCTATTTCCATCTGATATGAAAATGGCGCGTCGTGCAACTCTTACCATTTCCCTAACAACTTTTTCAGGTTGAGCCACATGATGCAAAACGCCAAATGAGCAAACAACGTCAAAACTTCCATCATCAAAAGGTAGACATTCACCTTCTGCACAAATCAGTAATTCAGAACTGATACCTTTTTTTATACCTTGGTTGATTAATGCTTGGACAGGCTCTACTCCAATAACTTTTAAGTCAGGATATTTATCAAGGAAGTACTGGACACCACGCCCTGTTCCACACCCTACATCAAGAACAGTAGTTACTTTCAAATGATCCATAAAGGTCGAGATATACTTGAGGGCAGTATCATGTGCGCTATCTTCACCACCATGCATTTCATCGTACTTCTCTGCTGTATCCGTATAATATTTGCGTTGTAATTTTACATCTTTTCTCATCATTCAGACCTCCAATGTTTTATTAGAATATTTTTTTCATGCTACCATACACTATAATTAATACGGTTTTCTACCAAGTACAATAAGTGTTTGTGCATACTGTTCTTTAATATTTTCAGACACAGGAATATAAGGAATAGTAATATTGCCAAGAATGAAGCACACCGGATAAACGATTTTAGAAATTACTAACCAAGGGTGTGCCGCAAGGAATCCAAAGTAATTATGAGGCACTGTATGAATACACTGGAGTGATAAATTTTCAAACTCTTGCTTATGTAAACTACAGCTATAGTCCATTTCTGGCACATTATAACCACCTAAATCTCGTTCTCTAACTAATTTCCTCATAATATGCTGACCACACGGAACTACAGAAACAATCCAGCCGCCTGGTTTAGTTAAAGAATAAAGTTTATTCCAAATTTGCTGACGTTGTGATAATTCCAGAAAATGCTCTACTACACCGAAATGAAAGCACATATTATAAGAATCAGTACTCTCATAATTAAAAATATTAGCAACTTCGATAGTTGCTTTAATATCCTGAAACTTCCTAACCTCTTCTAAATAATTCTGCGCTCTTGATGCTACAGTAGCAGAAACATCTATACCGTGAACTTCAAACCCATTTACAGCCAAACTTGCTAAATGAATTCCTCCTCCATACCCCAATTCAAACAACCGATCAGATGGAGTAACTTTTGTGATTCTTAGTATTGTTTGCCAAACTCGCCCAAGCCTTTTAATTTTTTTTAAATTTTCTGCTGAGTAGCAGTGATGTTCATATCCTTGAAGTTCTAACTCTTGTTTCCAAACTTCACTCGCATCATAATTCGTATTCATCATTGACTCCTCAGCTATATAAATTTCATTTCTATTTTTTTATGAAAGTAAATACATACTGCTACTTTTAAGGAAAATGAGACTGTTATACCTATTAAAATTCCCAACTCTGACAACCACATTCCTAAAAGCAAGACAATTATCAAACGTAAACATGGTTCTACTGTTTGAATTATTAAATAGGCATTCAAAGCACCTGATAGTTGCAAAGCAGAATGAAACTGTATAGCGGCAGCTTGTCCCACAACAATAACAGCAATCCAAGGAATCATCCACTCACCACCCTCGAAACTTCTTCCCAAAAGTAACTTCATTATAGAAGAACCTAATAAGATACCTCCTATAACCAGAACTAACATAAGGCATAATAAAACCTTGACTGTTTTTATTAAATAACGACGTACTATATCAGGATTTGTCCAATCTAATTTTGCTGTACTAGCACTGGTTAAGGCATTTGATATCAAGCCGACTGGCAGCATGAGTGCAGTGATTCCAGTGTAATGACCAAGACTCACCAAGGAACTAAAGATAGAAAAAGCCCATATATCAATTCTTGTCGAGAATGATTCTAGTGAATAAGGGAAAAAAGCATGAAAAAGAGGGATTAGGGGAGGTCTTTGTTGACTAATTTCTCCTGTAATCATCTGTCCTTTTTTAAACCATCCCATTCCTAAAGAAATAGTATGGATGGCAATATAAATAAATACTACTGATTTAACAGACAGTAAGCTTGTTAACAGTAAAGCATATATTAAAACTAGATAACTACCTTGTAGCCCTATTCGCATGAAATATTGTCCATCAATACTACCAGCTGCAACGTAAATTGCAGATAGACAGCCACCAATGAAATATATAGGAAAATTTGCATTATATACAATACTGAGCCAACGAAAATTTTGTGGAATTTTATCAAAAACTAGGCTTGCAAATACTCCAAGTGGAATAAATATTACAGAAAGGCAGAAAGCATAATATATAGTTCTACGCCATGCTTCTCTAACTGATATTTGTTTTGAGGTAATCAAACCTTTTAATAGCCTGTCCCACTGACAAGTACCTAAAACAAAAATACTTGATGGGACAAGTATTACTAATGCAAGTAAACCTCTGTCTTCAGCACCTAACGTGCGATTGAGCAATAGAGAGGCAGGAAAAGAGAGAGCAGACATCAAAAGTTCCCAGCCAAGACTACGCGATGCACCAGGAGTAACTTTGTCTAGTATCTTAAAAAGATGTTTAGGCATATCAACTAGCCTTCACAGCATAAGCACGCATAACTCTTGTATATATTCCTGTTGAAGGGCCTCCAGTTTCTACAAAATGAATTAGCTTGATTATTTGCCTGATTACGCCCCAGATTCCAAATCTGGCTACACCTTTTAAAGAGGTTGGTTGCGGCCCATGTTCTTGAAATTGGACATTTCCAAAACCACAGGCTAAAAGTATATGTTTTAAACTGATAGCTGTGTAAGTTACTTCATGGGTTAAATCACCATATACCACACCGCCAGAGAGTGGTGAATCACCATTTGGTAGTTGTAAAATGAGATGACCACCAGGGACTAGAGCAGAGTATATAGCATCCAAAAATTTAACTGCTTCGTCTTTATTAAAGTGTTCCAATATATCAAAGCCTGTAATTAGAGAAAATTTATTTGGGTTTTGTAATAGATATTCAATCGCATCAGCACAAATAACTTGAGGGAATTGCTGACGAGCAATATTAACTTGTTCTTGACTTATATCTACCCCATATAAGTCAGTAAAACCCTCGGCTTGGAGTAAGTTCATAATATTACCAGATCCACAAGCAATATCTAAAACTTTACCGTTTTGAGCAATTCCCTTGAACCAATTACTCATAGCATATTGCAGGTTTATTATATTCCGGTTATCCTGCTTATAAGGATTAGCATTTAAATCGCGCTGAAATTTTTTATTTCCTGAAACATAATTATCATAGAGGCGTTGTCGATAGTTCATTTATCTACCACTTTTAATGTATTTACATTTGCTTGGATGGCAAGAAGACAAAAAATTAGCCGTAGCTAGATTCCTTGCAAAGTGACGTTCCATAAAATGAAAAAATAGTATTAAGGCATAATATTATGTAATTGATTTACTTATTGAAAAAATTTTTAAACTAAACCTCGATTAATCTAATATTTACTTATTACTAGATGGTTTGCCCAAGCGGACAAGATTAGCAGTAATTAAAAAATCATCTTCATATTTATTAATATATTTATTAGATAATTGTTTAAATAATTCAGGAAATTTAGCCTTAAATTCTAAAGATTTATGGTCGACTTGAAGAATTAAATCTTTTATTTGGAAACCTACTTCTTGAAAAATATCACAGTATTCTTGAGTACTTAAACGTGAAAATAAATCAAGCTCAACATAACGTCCTCCACTTTGAAAATCTTCATTATTTTGCAGAAATGAAAGAAAGTATTTCATATATTGTTCAGAATCTAGTAACAAATGGTTAAACGCATTTTGTAACCCACCGCGTCCTGAAAAATGATCGCCACCAGCACAAAACCATAGAGGCCCATAGCTAGCATATAGGCTCCCTCCTGCTTTTAAAACGCGAAATGATTCTTTAACAACTGATTTGAAATCTTGACAGTGTTCAAAAACTGCATCTGACGCACATAAATCAATTGACTCATCTTTGATAAATGAATGATTTTCCAAAGGAGATTGATAAAATTCTACTTCAACATTTAATGATTGTTTACAATAATATGTAATTTCACTCCAAGAATCTTTGAATTCAAATAAATCAGTTGCAATAATTTTTTTAGGCTTTAATCTTGCCCAAGAAATCACATCCCAGCCAGTTCCAGTCCCTTGAACAAGGATAGTAGCTTCTTTAATTTTGCATAACGCTGCTCCCCAAAGACGACGAGTTTCCAAAGGCATTCCACGTCCGGGAAGGACGAGGGATGGTTGAAGAATTTTGAGAGCCTGTGAAGATAAAAATTGACTAGCATATATAGAGAGTAAGGGGCGACTAAAAAAGTAAAATAAACGCTTCAATATGCTTGTTTTATGTAATTTATCTTGTTCTAACCAAGAGATATTATAGTAATTTTCCATGATGTCTACTCACAGCACAAATCTAATATAGTTTTTAATCGGCTTGTATATGTATTTGTATCTTTGGTAATAATTTGCATACCAAACTTTCGCATTAGTTCTCTTTCAATAGGATTTTGCAATAACCATTTGCACTTATTAGCTAAATCCTCCGGTGAGCTAAAGAAACCATAATCAGGATATCCTGCTAAGATTTCTCTGTGTTCTTGAGTATCTTCATAAATTCCACATCCACCACAGGCTGCTATTTCAAATGTCCTCATAGTTGATTCATCTTTATTACGTTTTCTAACAATACCAAGTGACAAATTAGAACAATAAATAGCCAACCGGAATTCATGATCAAAAACTGCTGGTAGTTTTTGCCATTTTTTTAGATTCAGTTTATCCCAAGCTGGACCATAAATTTTTAAATTAAATCCATTCAATGAAGCTATAGCATCCAAAAAAGGAATACGTTCACTATCACCTACACCTATAAAAGAAATATCTGCTCTAAATGAATCTTGCTCAAATTGAGAAAGATTTACCGGCTGGTGACAAAGAAAAGGATCATAGCCAAATGGCAAAAAATGAACTTTTTTAACTTCATGTTTAATTAGCTCTGACAAGATTTTTGTTTTTGTAGATATAACTAAATTATAATTTTTAAGATTTGATAAAAAAAATATACTTTTATGGTTGGGATTCCACGGGTAATCAGTTAAATAATTAACAATTTTTGCACCTATTTGAGAACATATATCGAACACTTCATTTCTCAAAGGAAAAAGTCCTGTTACTAAAACAACTTGTGGACGTAGCTCCTTTATTAAATTAAATAGTTTTTTATTAAATAACCACCATTCAAAAGGACGTTTGCCTGATATTTTGAAAAATCCTTTACCCCATAAATATTTCATAGATGGGGCGTAGGAATTCCAATTTGTATCACCCGTATAAAATAAAAGGCCTAACTCTTGAGATGCTCTGGCCAATATAGAACCTAATTGATAATTTTCCGAAACATTACCAATGATAAGTATTTTACGGTTCATAATTATATAATTTAACTCCTAAATTATCCACGTTTGCTTCATGTTTAGCCCATAAATTTACATAGTCTAAATCTTGAACTACATCAAAAAAAATACTGATTTCCCAAATTAATACTAGTTAGAGCAGCCTTAACCCAGTGATTTTACTTAAGCTAGACTTAATCTTATCTTTCCTATCAGAATTATTCTTTCCAGTATTTCTATGAGAGTAGTAGTAATTATAGTCATTATTATCAGTAGCCACACCATTCACCACCATTCCCAGCATAGGTACACGCGAATGCTCTAACAATGCCTTTGTAGCCTTAGCCGCAGCAGAATTAACCACACTAGGACGTGCAATTAACAACATTCCATCTGCCATTTTGCCTACTATCGAGGCATCTGCCAAAATACTTAAAGGTGGAGTATCGATAATTACGCAATCATAATCTTGGGCAGCTTGTTTCAATAACGCATTCATCCGTTGTGAATCCAGTAGTGCAGCAGGGTTGGGTGGCATGGTGCCAGCAGTGAGCAATTCTACATTTATCACCGCTTCCTTGGCAGCTTCTGCTAACGTAGCCTGTCCCACTAAAACATTACTTAACCCCATCAAATTAGGTTGTTTCCATATTTCGTGTTGACGGGGGCGGCGCATATCTGCATCAATCAACAGCACTCGCCGTCCCATCTGGGCAGTAGCCACTGCTAAGTTAGCTGCCACAAAAGACTTACCCTCATTCATCACAGAACTGCTAATCACAATTACCTTTAGTTCCTTATCAGAAAAGGTAAAACCCAGGTTAATCTGGAGCATTTCAAAGGCTGCATTGACTGAAGAATAAGGGTTATCGAGTACTGGCAATTCAGTTATACTCTCACCACGAGCCAGCCTAACTTTTTGATCAAAAACCGGAATTGTACCCAACAAAGGATACTCAAACAACTGTTGGGCTTCTTCTGCCGTCTTCACAGACTTGTCCCCAGCTTCTAGCAACAAAGCTGCGCCAATAGCTAAGAAGAATCCTAAAAATCCCCCTAGTGCCAAATTCAACAGGATACGAGGAGAAACTGGTTTTTTCGGGAGTAAAGCTTCAGAAACAATCCTGGCATTACCCACATTCTGATTTTCCACCACCTGAACTTCTTGCAATCGTTTCAGCATTTGTTCATAGGTTGTTTGCGCCACCTGTAGCCGTCGTTGTACCTGTAGCTGTTGTTGTTCCAGTTTAGGTAAGATTCTAAGACGTGCTTGATAAAGCATAAATGCCTTCATCAACACACCAACTTGATTCTCCAATCCCAACCTTTCTACTTCCACTTGCACCAAATTAGCGGTTAGAGCCTGCTTAAGTTCTCCTATTTGCAAATCTTGCTCTGGGACAGGTTGTGAAGTACCTAGAGTTTGGGTTACTCTACCTTCTAGCTGCTCTTTAAGAGCTTGTTCTTTATTTAATAAACTAGTAATAATTGGGTGGTCATCAGTAAATCGCGACCTCTCAACAGCCAACTCATCTTGAACCTTCTGGTATTCTGATAGCACTTGTTGCACTGCTTTTGATTGGCTTAAAGTGCTAAGTGCCATAGCTTGCCGTGTGTTCAACGCCAATTGGTTTTGCAAAGCACTAGAACGAGTTCTAGCATCAACCAACTGCGCCCGCAGTTGAGTTGTCTGGCTGGATAATTCATTCAGCCTTTTTACTCCTTCTATAGCCTCTTCTTCTAAAGAAACAATTTGGTATTTTTCTTTAAATCGGCGCTGTGCTGCTTCTGCTTCTATAACTTTTACTTCGACCAACGGTAATTGCTTATTTAAAAATTCCCGTGCAGCTGTAGCTTCCGAACGGTTAGCCCGAATGTTGCTTTGTAGATAAACACTCATCAATCTATTGATGATAATTGTTGCTTGTTCAGGATCAACACTACGGTAAGAAAGCTGCAAAATATCCGTTCCTCGGATACTTTTGATTTTCAAGTTACGTAGAAAATTGTCTATTTCTAAAGGTTCTCCCAGCTTATCTTTGAGCTGTAATTCAGCAATGGTTTTTCGAGCAATAGGGTTTGAGCGAATGATTTCGGCTTCAGTTTCCAAAGGATTAGAGAGATTTGTTACCCCACTGAGCTGTCCTAGCTGCTCACTTACACCTGTAAGAGAAGAGACACCATTTTGCTTGTTAAAAAGGAGTTTCCCCTCGGCTTCATAGATTGGTTTTTGGCTAAAAGTAACCAAACTTGTGAGTCCAAAGATCGACCCTATAATGATTGCTATCAGTAGCCAACGTCTTTTTACAATCAGCAAATACTGTTGAAAATTAATCGCGTCTTGATCGTCTTGGTGGGAAGGCATAATTCACGTAATATTTTAGATATTGAAACTTTTAGACATTTACTTCGCTCATTTGTACTCATATAGAGCGGTGAAGTAAAAGAGGATAGATCAACTTGCTCAATATTGTCTGAAATTGCTCCTTGTTAATTGCAACTAGTAGTCTGTGAAGTTTAAATTAATGGTTAAGTAAGCTCGTAGTAAAGACTTTAATCCTTATCTTCAAAGCACTAAATTCCTTACTACAAACCATCAAAACTGGTTTGAAAAAGTACTAGGGGTTTGGATAATCTATAAAGATTTAGTAAATAGGTTATCAAGCTTCTTCCTAAATAACATACGTATTATTACGGTTTTTTCTACATGATGCTATAAGGAGATATTTGCAAATTTCACTAGCTCAACTTGTTTATAATCTACTGTTCGCCGATGATCTAGCGGTTATCGTTTACTTGAACTACATCAGTAAAAACACAGTACTGCCCATCAGTCTAAACCTATTTAAAACCTTGTTTTTAGCATCTGGCTGGAAATGCTCTTCATTGCGGCAGAGCCGCAAGTCTTAAGGCATCTATAACGCTTCTCGTTTGGATGCAATATATTTTGACCTCTCTCCTAAAAGGCTACGGTGTACACACATCTTTTTGCTGGGTGCAAAATGTGTATTGATCCCCCTAAATCCCCTTTAAAAAGGGGGACTTTGAGAGCTCTTTGCCCCCCTTTTTAAGGGGGGTTGGGGGGATCAAAAGGCTGTGC
>NZ_JACJQM010000260.1:0-4905 GCF_014696655.1 Nostoc sp. FACHB-888
AATCAATTGCAGACACATAACATTCGGAGCGAAAAACACCATCTAAGCAAGGAGTAGCTTTCAAGTTTACCTGCTTGATGAAATATCCACCGCATATTGGAGAAGCACATCTGCGAAAATCTCTCCGTACCGTGTAATATCCCCATTGGGGAAACTCTTGATTTTCAACAGTGGCGGCAACAGAATCAGTAGTGTCTGGAGTAGAAATATTTTGCGCCGATACTTTGGAGAAAAATCCGTTGGTGACTATTATTGCACCTAATAGAGGGATAATTGAGGCTATGTAGTTAAGGGATATTTTGTTCATGAGAGTTTTAAATTTTATTTAAGGATTCAATACTTTTGTGAAAATAAGAGTTGATAAAAATGCTGGCAAATATCAAAAAATTATACCATTATAATCTATGTAAATTTTTTGGCGAATTGTTACAATTTTTAGAATGATTAAAGAAGGATTCAGCTATTGTGAATACATCCGTCAGAATGCAACCAGTGGAGATTCAGAACTGCTACTAATGGACATTAAGTTGATATGGAAAGAAACAACAGTAGATACAACATGGTGTTGAGAACGGAAACGATTCCTGAAATAGATTATGGAGCATGGCCTAGAGCTAAAGTTTTTCTTAGTGCTATTCGGCACATAGTCACAAAGAAGGTGACGGCAGAATAAAACATATATCCTAATCTATCGGGAAGTAGGGTAAAAAATAATAGAATGTCTCTGAAGGCGTGAAAGCACCTTGATAAGAAAATTAATTTGAGTGTCAGTTCAGACCAACAATGAAGTTTACAAAGTCCTGCTGTTGCACCCTTGTTTATGACAGATACGTAAGTCCTGGAAGATTTAAAGTCACTCAATGTAGAGAATGAGAAAAGCTGACCGTCTTTTCCAATTAGTGAATCTCATCAGAACTCACCAACCCATTACAGCAGAGCAATTAGCTGAACGAATTGGTGTTTGCGTGCGTACAATTTATCGATATATCGATGATCTTTCGTTGAGTGGCATTCCAGTTTATGGTGAGCCTGGTGTTGGTTACGCCTTGGATGAAGACTTCGAGTTACCGCCCCTAACTTTAACTTGTGATGAAATCGCCGCTTTGATGTTAGGGGTCGAAATGCTGTCGCGCTCGACCGGGACTGACTTAGCAGCAGCGGCAAAAACGCTGTTGAGTAAAATTGGAGCAGTGTTGCCGCCACGTAGCTTTGATCCGACTCGCACACCTGTTCGGGCGCTTGGTGAGATTCTGAACAACCAAAGCTTAAGACATTGGAACGACCTTTATCGGAGCATTCAACAGCAACAAGCCGTCAAAATAGTCTATTTGAGCTTGAATGAGCAACTGTCTCAAAGGGTTGTGTTCCCGTTGGGGCTATTTTACTGGGGTGGAAAATGGACAGTTGGAACATGGTGCATCCTTAGAAACGCTTACAGAGATTTTCGTGTTGATCGTATCCAAAATCTCGATTTTGCTTCAGATGTTGAATCTCCAGACCAAGAGATCAGTCTTGACCTATACACGAAATTTCAGCTTGAGCGAATAAAAGCATCTGGCTTCCACTGACACGATGCTGTCAGGAGTAGGGCTTTATGCTGGGTAACGCCTAAGAATTTGTTAAGGAGCTAATTTCGCTGTGTTTGAGACATTTCCTAACTTCTGGACTCCAGTATTGCCCGTTGCTGAAATTAGACTGACTCCCATTGCAGTTGAATTAGCAGGTGAATCGCTAGTCCTATTTCGTCATTCAGCCGATCAGTTTGCGGCATTCCTTGATCGTTGTCCTCATCGCGGTGTTCCTCTCTCACGTGGACAAATCACAGAAGACGGTTGCCTTGAATGTCCCTATCATGGTTGGCGTTTTGCACCAGATGGTGCTTGTACTCATGTTCCTTTCAACTCACTTAATCCAGTTCAACGCTCAAAACTGTCAGTCGTGAGGTTGCCGACAAGGGTGATTGCAGGAATATTGTGGGTCTTTACGGGAATCGACAACGTGCCAGAACCGCAGTTGCCGTTGAGCTTATTGGAACCAAACGATTACTACGTGATTCACCACGAAATTTGGAATGCACATTGGACAAGAGCAATCGATATTTCGCTGGACTATCTACATATTCCTTTTGTCCATCGGAATTCATTTGGTGGCGAATTCCATGACCCAGTACACCAAAATGCGAGCGCACAAATCAGCGTTACTTCAACAACAAATGGAATGGCAGTCACGAATCAACTCAATACCTTACCTTATGGAATTGAGATTGATTGGCATCAGCCCAATAATGTTGTTCTCAAGTTAGATTTAGGTGGGATGCCCTTGCGTCCCCATTTGTTTGCCATTCCGATCAATACCCAACAAATGCGATTCATGCAGGTTGTTCTGCCCAACTCTGGGATTGATCGGAGTAACTTTGACTTTGATGAGTTTTTTGCAGCATCTCTCGACGACCGCACGATGGTTGAGTCACAAATCGGTGAAGTCCCTAATATAAGTGAAGGATGTAACGTGCCTACCGATCAACCTTCACTTCGGTTTCGTCGTTGGTACTACCGCACAGTGAAAAATAGGAAAACGGAGGCTATTCAAGGCACAAGTGCTGGTTGATATTATTTGATAGCGACCACCGATTATCATCCCAGCATTCTTGCAAAAAGTCAAACCCCGGATTCTGCCCTGAATTCGCCGCCCGATTCAGTTTATTCTTTCTTGCAGGTTGCATTGATCGCGTAACTATGGCCTCATGCAACCATTTATTAGCATTAGGGATAGGCGCAGCTCAAAAATTATACTTTCCTAATCACAGTGAGTCCAAACGAATCAATCGTATTATCGATGTAAGTAGCGATGCCTTTAAAATATAAAATGACAGCGATAGTAATGTAACAATCGCTCTATGAATCAGGAATCGCCTCAATTTATCAACCATATTGTCTCAAGTTTGCGGTCAATTGAGGGAATTACAGCCATCTCATTGGGAGGTTCACGGGCGCGGGGCAACCACACTAATAAATCAGATGTGGACTTGGGGATTTATTATAATTCAGAAAACCCGCCCGATTTAATTGCTCTAAATCGCCTCGCCTCTGAGCTTGATGATAAAGGCCGCGTCAATTTAATTACTGCAATTGGTGAATGGGGAAAGTGGATTAACGGCGGCGGTTGGCTACAAGTTCAAGGTGTAGGTATAGATTTTCTCTATCGTGATTTGGCGAAGGTCAATCGTGTGATTGATGATTGCCATGCTGGACAAATTACTATTGATTACCAACCAGGACATCCTCATGGTTTTGTATCCTCAATTTATATGGGGGAAATTGCTATTTGTCAGGTACTTTACGACTCTAATGGTGTTTTAGAAGCTTTGAAGCTCAAAACAAAGCCTTATCCATCTGGGCTGAAACAGGCAACTATTGATACTTTCGCCTGGGAAATCAGTTTCTCGCTGGTGGTTGCAAAAAAGGCGATTGCACGCGATGATGTCGTTTACGCAGCAGGTTGTTGTTTCCGCAGTGTGGCGTGTATGAATCAGGTTTTATTCGCTCTTAATGAAGATTACCTGTTGAATGAAAAAGGTGCAGTGGCAATCGCGGGTAGGTTTGCTATTTGCCCAACTGACTATCAACAACGGGTTGAGCAAGCGTTTGCACTTTTAGCTGCTTCTTCAAAATCGATAACTGAGGCGATCGCTATTCTTGAGGGTATTGAGGATGATTTGAGCCAATGGTATGGAAATCGACGATTGGCAATGTAATATTTATTACTATTTTGCTGAGGTATAATTAAGTGAAACTATTTAACTTTAATGTAATAATATTAAACGAACAAGGACAAGAAAGCAAACGTGAACAGCGTCAAGCCGAGTACTTCACCGAAGACCTGGGCAACAATATTACTCTTGAAATGGTACTTATTTCTGGTGGTAGTTTCATGATGGGTTCACCAGAGAATGAATTAGAGCATAATAATTCAGAAAGCCCTCAGAGAAGAGTGAACATTAAGCAATTTTGCATGGGTAAATATTCTGTCACCCAAGCACAGTGGAAGGCTGTAGCAACATTACCACAGGTGAATATTGAGCTAAAACCTGAGCCATCATATTTTAAAGGAGATAAACGACCTGTAGAAGGAGTTTCTTGGCACGGTGCAGTTGAGTTTTGTGATCGCCTTACCACCCATACAAAAAGACAGTATCGCTTGCCTAGCGAAGCAGAATGGGAATATGCGTGTCGTGCTGGAACCATCACCCCTTTTCATTTTGGCGAGACAATTACGACTGATGTCGCCAATTATAACGGTACAGACGATGAAGAATATCAATTGTCAAGTTCTTATGCTCAAGGACTCAAAGTTATTTATCGAAAAGAAACTACAGTTGTAGGAAGTTTTGGAATAGCAAATGCCTTTGGGTTATACGATATGCACGGTAATGTATTTGAATGGTGTGCAGACTTTTGGCATAAAAATTATCAAGGAGCGCCAACAGATGGTAGCGCGTGGATAGAGCCTAATGATAATCAGAATTGTGACAGGGTGATGCGCGGGGGTACGTGGGTCGCCAGTAAAGACATCTGCCGTTGTGCTTCTCGCCAAGATAATTGGAGCCGCCACCTCGGTTTCCATATTGGTTTTCGGGTGGTGTATGCAGGTGCGGTATGATGCGGCGATCGCTACTCCTCCCATTTCACCAACCCACCATCCCCCGCCACCAACCCCCACTGCGGAAACTTCGCCAGCAACTTCTTGATCACAATCTGCAAAGCCGGATCATCATTCCAACACTCCTGCAAAAAGTCAAAACCCGGATTCTCCCCTGAATTCGCCGCTCGATTCAGTTTTTCCCTTCTTACAGGTCGCAGATTTGACCGCGCTACAATCGCCTCATGCGACCACTTTTCAGTTTGT
>NZ_JACJQM010000261.1:0-4822 GCF_014696655.1 Nostoc sp. FACHB-888
TTGGGTGGCTAATGGGCTGTCGGCGATTGGCCAGAGACTATGAGTTATTACCGGAAACATCGGAGACGTTTATCTACCTTGCCATGATCCGGATCATGGTAAGACGATTAGCATAAAATTTTACCCCCCCAAACTTTTCAAACAGCCTCTCAAAGTCTGCGTACCAATACCTTGTCCACGATGCTTTGGACGAAGATAAAATTCATCCACGAAAGCATCTCGACCTCGGTATTCTAGGCTGTACCCTAACGTCAAAACAATATAGCCAATCACCTCATCCTCTTGCCAAATCAGCCATGTTTGTCCAAAAAATTCATTACTCAAAAACTGTATGAGTAGATCGCGATCGCTATTTTTATCAAATGGTAAGTTTTCGGTTTCACGAAACTCCTCAACAAGTTCCAAAACAAGAGTCAGATCGGAGATCGCGGCTTTTTGATAATTAATATTCACAATACACCTCTAGATTCTTAAAACTGTTGTTAACTGTTGTTAACTGGCGAAGATAACCTATCATGAAATGCAATTCTTACAGTTCAGTTTAAAAACTGAGTGTAACTATAGAGGTTTATCTAAGAAGCAATGCGATTTGACATCAGGGATTTTGATGATTCTCAAATAGCTTCGCGCTACTTCTCCCTACAACCAAGGAAGATAACAATCTAGAAATTAATCTAAACCGCAACCAACCAATCGCACACCACAGACTTGCACCCGTGGGCAAAGTTAACCCAAACTTGCCACTGCCCCAGATATGCATTCCAGTAAGGCTCTCCGTCAGCAACGCCAATAGCCTCGCCTACCTTGGAGACTAGCTGTTGGTAAAACTTTCCAACGCTGTCGAGTCCAAGGCGCATTTTCAGCTTCAGCCCCTTCCATCCTTGGACAGTCGGACTTTCCTCTGGCGTGAGTGTTTGAGTTATATCCTGGGGGGTGGTGTCAATGACTGGTGTAGTTGTACTTATATTATTAATGACTGACACCAACTCATTTTGAAATGCTTCATCTCGATTTAGCCACTGCCCAAAAATCGAATCACGCTCGTCATTGGGTGGAACAAACCGATAGACGCACTCCCGATTTTCACGCTTGCCCAATCGACCAACATAATCCAACTTCAAATCAATCTTCGCAAGTAGTTTCTGTGCGATCGCTATGGAAGTCAGTTTTTCCGAGATACTGACATTCAGGTAATTCTTGATAACGTGCCTGTGCTGAACAGCTAGCGCTTTAAACTCCAGCATCTTCTCATCAGACCCCCGCAACTGAACCTCTGGTGTAAGAAACTGCAACAGATTCAGATTTTCCAGTAACAACACAGCAGGTAATAGCTGCCCCTTGTTAAAATCTGGTTTCCAAATCGAATTCTCTCCCGCCTCTAACTGCGATGCAGCTCTTTTAGCATCACGATTCGTCAGAAATTCCCGCCCCAGTGTCAAATAGTAGTGCATTCGCAGTTGAGGATACCAGCCGTCGTCATCTTTCTCGACAAGCTCAGGGGTAACATCAACTTCGTAGCGACGGGATAATTCGGCTTTGCGCTGCTGATGTCGTTCAGTTTTCGTTTTCGCCCTTGTGTCTTGCAACTTTTTAAGTTCGGCATTAGAGATAGTCGGAGAATCCGCGATCGCCTGACACTCAACAGCATACAATTCAACAGACGCGGCTTTAACCGATTCGATTACTGCGCCAGTCTCGTCATCGTCAGCATCCGAGGCATCAATAATGGTGTAACCATCCTCAACCAACCCTGCAAGCACAGATTCTCGATAGCGCCGCATCTCGACGTTAATAACAGAACCACGCTTACCCCAAGTCTGCAATGACTCTGGCTGGAAGTTCTGGTCAACAAAACTGTAATCGTCATTATCCGCCGCCGACAACAGCGCAATGTTAGCCTGTGTTGCGACGTGTTGACTTCTGAGTAATCCTCCGATTGATGTAGAACCATTGCCCACAAACGACATTCCCCATTCTCTGATCCAGATATGACGGTCAACAGTTTCCCTAACCCGTGCCAACATCTGACGCACGGAGTTAACCGGCTGCACTCCCTGAAAAATCCCCCAAACACCATCAAAATGTCCTCGAATGTCGATGCTGACTCCAGTTTCCAAACTTGGAGATAGCCTTTTGAGCAGAACAGCACAAGAGATGATGCCCCCCAAAAGATATCGCTTTGTCCAATGCCGCAATCAAATTCTTCGGGTTACTGCCAGAGTAGTTGTAACAGTTACCAGCGATGTGGCGGTAGTTGTTGACGATGACGAAAGGATTAACTCGATATTCACCAGCGAGTGATAAAACATACTTCACATCAGTATCTGATACATCGGCACTTGAGAGGTAAATCTTTCCCTGACTGCTGCCCAAAACATTCTGTACCAGTTGTTTGAGGTTTTTGAGAACAGACACCCGACGTTTTTGCACTTCAGTACCAGAGTTGAGCAAATGCCAGAATACTTGGTCACATTCATCAATAATAATCACATCGTTTGACCAGTCATTAGGGTTGAATCGCGCCTGACTTTCCTGATGCAGCGAATCAACACACACCCCGTATCCTAATAATGTACCAGTTTCATTCGTGCGGACTTCGGTAACATAGTTAACACCAAAGCGATTACACAACGCCTCACCTAGCTGGATACGGTGGGTAATGATTAATACCCGTCTCTCTTGGTCATGTGCTTTCGCCACCTCAGTTGCCAGCCATTCGGTTTTACCAGTACCTTTGGGAGCCTTGAGGATAATCAGTTTTTCACCTTCGGGGACGAGAAGCTGGCCCAAGAATCGTTGATTGAGTGCGATCGCAGGGTTAAGTCCCATCGATGGTTCGTTCTCTGAATGCCAGCTGATTGAATCCATACCCGTGCGGTACTGGTTGCCGATGACGATGCGGAATTTGTGTCCAGTCAAGGCGGTGATGCAATCGCGCAAGCTAGACAGAGCTTCTGTCCAACATAGCGGTTTTAAAAATACGCTGTTTGAGTAAAGGTAATCACATCCGGCATCACCATAAATACATTCGAGGCGGGGAACAGGCATTGTTTTACCCGCGATTCTGATTTGATTCTGTTGCCACTCCAGTTGTAGACAGTGTTGGTAAAGTTCATTGGCTTGTTCAAGACTTAAGAAATCAGGGTAATAGGTGATGGGTAAAACCGGAGTTGATTCAGCAAAAAGTGTGAGTTGTTGCATGAGAGTTTGTCCTTATTTTTTATGAAAATCTAAAAGCTTGTATCCGAGTTCGGGTGATGAAGCGAAAACTGATACGATGAACCCAGCACTGATCACAGATGCAATTGCAACCAAGCGACCGCCCTAAACTAAGGAATGCGATCGCTTTCATTTTTTGACCAACACCCGTGGACTCTTGGTACTAAAAGCTCCCGCAATTCTTAGCGCAGCAGTCGGGTTTGGATGGGTGAAAAACTCTTCAATTGCCTTGGTTAGCCCATCTGCAACAATTGGGTCATGGCAGGCGTAAACGTAAACTGGCTGCTGAGTGCCGTTGACCAAGCGCATTTCTTGACGCTCTCCTAGTTGTGAGTAAAAGGTGCGAACCCAAGTACCAAGATGACCGCGATAATGCGAACCGCTCAAGGGGACTTTTTTTCCTAACTCCGTCTCTGCAAAGTTGACCACCCCCATCCATTTCTCTTTGCTACCAGAAAGGACTTGTTGATTGTGTTGGGCTAGGAGATTTGCAGCGAAGTCTTGAAAATGCTGCTCCATGTATGGGTTGAGTCTGCCACCTGTAAGTTCAGCTAAAGTTCTCATCGCCTCGACCAAAGTTTGTAAGCGCTGCTCAACCGGTGGCAAGGCAGGGGCAGGTACAGGAGTTTGGGTAGTAATACTTGGAACAGCTGCAACCAAATCTAAAATGATGGTTCTAACTTGCGCTGCTACTTGAGATTGCTGCAAGATCATTGCGATCCTTAACGCACCCAAAGCCGAAAAAACTCTAACTTGGGAAGTTCTAGATGGTAGACAGAGTGTCTGTCGAGCATCACGTAAGTCAATGCCAGTAAGGGTTTTAGTCTCAAGGCTTTGGAATTACGATTGATTTACTCTTGTTAGTTCTTTGACTGCGGACTCTGTAACTGAAAAATATTCCGCTATTTGTGCAGTAGTTGCCCAGCCGCTACCGTTCCATACAGCGAACACTATTGCCTTTGCTTTGCTCAGAACAACTTCTGCGCGAGAATCATCTAGGTTAGAAAGTGCAGAAGTTCTTAATGATGGAGACTCAACTAAAACATTTTGATTTAAAGGTAAACTCATCTTGTTCGACTCCTAAGTAAATTTCAAGACTTTAAGCATTTACCCGCACCAAACTTTTCTCACCAACTAATGAGAAACGATTCGATATAGTTGGTGTCTTAATTAACGTTGGTGACATCAATTCAACAACGTAAAACCAAGAATTATGCACCAGCGCAATTCCCAGAATCAGCCGTTGTTTTGTTCCCTTGTCGTGAGAGCAGAGGATCACTCTTTCGCCCAAAACGAAAGCAGGCTTTTGCACTTTGATGGCTTCTAACTCTCCAGTCCCGATGATTTGGTTCTGTGTAGCGTGGAGTATTTCATTACGGCAATCAATTGAATAAATCCAACATTCGTGTTTCCATTGCACACCGCAGCAGTAGCTGAATGTTCTTGTGGTTCTGAGGTATACTCTCTCCAGTAAATTAACTGCAACAGGTGGAATTGTTTGTCTCCAAGGAGGCGAGAGATACCAGCTTGTTTGAAGTGCGTTAATGTGGTCAATCATGCTTTTCTCCCCAATAAGTAATTAATCGCTTCGGAGTCAATAGAG
>NZ_JACJQM010000262.1:0-4791 GCF_014696655.1 Nostoc sp. FACHB-888
GCAGAAAATTCCTCCTGCCTTGTAGTTGACTTTGATCCCCAAGGCAATTTAACCACAGGTCTAGGAATCAAGATTCAGCCAGGGCAGATGACTGCCTATGAAGTACTTACAGATCGTAAACAGAGCGCATCTGAAACTATTATTAACACCGAGTATGGAATCAAGCTGATTCCGGCTGACATATCTCTAGCATCTGGAGAAAAGCAAATTTTGACCTCGGCAGATAATAGCCGAATCCTGAGAAAGAAATTGAATCCTTTACGGCAAGAATTTGCTCATATCCTCATTGATTGTCCACCTAGCTTAGGGATGTTGACTCTAAATGCACTAATGGCAGCAGATGCAGTCTTGATCCCCGTTCAATGTCAGTTCTTTGCTTTGGAAGGCTTACGACAATTATTGGAAACTATCGAAAGTCTTCGTGATGAAGACACTCACCCCAATTTGCAAATTTTAGGAGTCTTGCCTACAATGGCAGACCGTACACTCACGACCCAAGATGCTCTCAAAACTCTTAAAACTAAACTCCCTGGGGTCAAAATTTTTGAACCAGTGCCTAAGTCTGTTCAGTTTCCAGAGTCTAACTTGGCGCGTCAACCAATCCATCGGTATACCACAGAAAGAAAATTGATTGAACCTTATCAAGAAATCGCCAAGGAAATGGCAGAACAGGAGTAATATGTCGAAGCGGCGCTTGTCAATGGCAGATGAAATGGAATTTCCGAATAAAACCAGACAATTCCTTGACTTAGTAGGAGTCACCAATAATCCTCAACTCCTGGAAAACGAATCTATTGAACAATCTTTATTAATAACTCAAATTCACCTAGCTGCTCATCAGCCTCGGCGTTATTTTTCAACTCAAGGAATGGAAAGCCTAGTTGCTTCTATCCGTGAACATGGCATCTTGCAGCCACTGCTTGTCCGACCGTTAGAATCTGGTAATTATGAATTGATCGCCGGTGAACGTCGCTATCGTGCTGCTCAAACTCTTGGAATGAACCAAGTTCCGGTTATTATCCGCCATCTTAATGACCAAGATGCTTTCCAAGTTGCCCTCCTCGAAAATTTGCAACGAGAAGATTTAAATCCGGTTGAGGAAACTGAAGCTATTTTGCAACTGCTATCTATTCGCTTGGAATGCTCTCAAGGAGAAGTTATTTCCCTACTCAATCATATTGCTAACCTCCAAAAGCAAAAAACAGAAATTACGAACAACGTTGTTCGTAACCAATGGGAAATGGTAGAAAAGATATTTTCAATAATAGGTAGGGTGACTCCAGACAGTTTTCGTAGTCATCGCCTACCTTTACTAAATTTACCTAAAGATGTTTTAGAAATTTTGCGCCAAGGAAAACTAGAATATACCAAAGCCCGTATCATCGCTCAATTGAAAGACGAAGATCAGCGACATCAACTTCTAGTGAAAACTATTGAAGAAAATCTTTCGGTTAGAGATATCAAAAGTTACATTCAATCAGTCCAACGTCCTAAGTCTTCTCAGCCGGATATCCTTCCTAATCGGATGAAGGAAGCCTATCAACGAGTTAAGCAAGCTAAAATCTGGGAAGATCCTAATAAAGCAAAAGTTTTAGAGAAGTTGTTAGGGCAAATTGAAGCTTTATTAGAGTAAAATCTACGGTTTTTTACAACATATTTCACTCTCACCAACCTTTGAGACGTAGCTTGCATAGTTTGCTCTCATAGGCATCGTCTGGTGAAGCGAGGCAGCATTTTCGACTTTATCATCTACTATTATTGTAATCTCAAAATAGGATAGTATTTATGTACTATAATTAACTAATTTCCAGTATTATAATGATGTGCGGCATCTGAGCGTAAGCAATGTCCACTCCCCCTAATCTTTCCCCTCAACAAGTAAGCGCCTTTCCTCAACACGAAACAATCACTGGAGTCGTAGAACGTTTAACTTTTTATTCTGCTGAGTCAGGCTACACTGTGGCAAGGCTGACGCGCCCCCGAAGCAACGAACTCACAACAATTGTCGGTAGCTTTGCTAATATTCAACCCGGTCAAACTTTACAAATAACTGGTTTCTGGCGTGACCATCCCCAGTTTGGGCCACAGTTCCAAGTCATCAATTACCAGGAAACTAAACCTGCTACTCTAACAGGGATTGAGAAATATTTGGGCAGTGGACTCATAAAAGGTGTAGGGCCAGTCACAGCCAAGCGTATTGTTGCTCACTTTGGACTTGAAACTCTTGAGATTATCGAAAACCAGATTGAGCGACTGATTGAAGTTCAAGGTATCGCTAAAAAACGGATTACCTTAATCAAAAACGCTTGGTCAACCCAAAAAGCGATAAAAGAAGTAATGGTGTTTCTCCAAGGACATGGCGTTTCTACCACTTATGCAGTCAAAATTTATAAGCAATATAAGGATGAGGCGATCGCCACTGTTACCAAGAACCCCTATCAGCTAGCAGCCGACATCTACGGTATTGGTTTTCTAACTGCTGACAAGATTGCGAGAAATATAGGAATTGCCCCTGACTCAGAATTTCGTTATCGTGCGGGAGTTATCCACTGTTTAAGTGAAGCTGCCGAAGATGGCCACTGTTACCTGCCACAAAGCGAACTGATTGAGTCTGTAATAAAACTACTGACTACTGAATCTCATCAGCCTACTGAAGAAGCAATTGCACAAATCATCAAAGACATGGCTCTAACAGATGAACTGATTAGAGAGTGGGATGAGGATAAAACCCTACTTTGTTACAAGCCGACTTACTTTCATACAGAACAGAATTTAGCTCAACTGATCCGCCAACGCTTAGAAAAGCCTGTTGGTACTGACATTGAGCGTGTGCGTGATTGGATTGACCGTTTTACCGCTAGCCGTAAAATTCAGCTTTCAGAGCAGCAACGGTTGGCAGTAGAAACAGCAGCTTATTCTAAGATCACGATTTTGACTGGTGGCCCTGGCGTTGGAAAAACTTTCACTACCCACACCATAGTTAGTTTATGGAAAGCGATGGGTAAATCTATTGCTTTGGCTGCACCCACTGGACGGGCTGCCCAACGCTTAGGTGAAATGACGGAACAATTCGCAATTCGCAATTCGCAATTCGCAATTATGAATGAGCAAAAGCTTGGACTCATTACTGATTTAAGACCATGCTCACCAAAGATAAGCTTGTTAGTTTTGTACCCCAACGGTTCAGTTTACAATTTTATCCGTAATTGCGAACTGAGAATTGCGAATTGCGAATTGGTTTAATCCTTTGCCCCACACGGCAATTATCGCTGATGAAGCTTCGATGCTTGATTTGTTTCTGGCTTACTCCTTAATTAAAGCAGTATCGGCTGGCGCTTTACTGTTGTTGGTGGGTGACATTGACCAGCTACCATCTGTGGGCCCAGGTCAAATACTTGCTGATTTGATCAATTCTGGTCGTGTGCCAGTAGTGCGGTTGACCCAGGTATTCCGTCAAGCTCAAACAAGTGCAATTATCACTGCTGCTCACCAAATTAATCGAGGAATTTATCCCACGATTGAACCGATTTCTGACACCCCTCAATCTGATTGTCTGTGGCATGGCGGCGGTCATCAGCCTGAACATGGAGTGCAAGCAATCTGCGAGTTGATTACAGACTTACTCCCCCGCTTAAATTATAATCCTGCCACTGATGTCCAAGTGCTTTGCCCGATGACACGGGGAGTAGTCGGGACTCGCAACCTAAACACAGTCTTGCAGCAGTTGATTAATCCACCCAGCCCCAACAAGGTGGAGATTAACAGAAGTGGGAATTTGTTGCGCGAGGGCGATCGCATCATCCAGCTAACCAACGACTACAACTGCGAAGTTTTCAACGGCGACTTGGGAATAATCCTCACCATTGATACTGTCGAGCAGGAAGTTATAGTACTGTATGGTGAGCGGACTGTGGTTTACGATTACGCTGACCTTAATGAAATTGCCCTTGCCTGGAGCATTTCTATTCATAAAAGCCAAGGCTCAGAATATCCGGTGATAGTTCTGCCAATCTATATGCAGCACTATATGATGTTGACCCGGAACCTGTTTTACACCGGGCTGACCCGTGCCAAGAAGTTAGCGCTCGTAGTTGGCGCAAAAAAAGCGATATCTCTGGCGGTGCGCTCTACTGATGACCAACGGCGGTACACAAGGTTACAGCAGAGGTTACTTCAGGCAGGGCTGCATTGATAGTATGTTTTGGTTCTTCAAAATAGAAAACTTTATTGAGCTATTTGATTTATACTTTTAAATTCCTTGGGTTAAAAAAGCGTTGAGTTTGTATGTCCAGCCTGAGTTCCGACATGGTTCGCATCTATTTACAGGAAATTGGTAAGTATCCTTTATTAAAGCCAGAGGAAGAAATTGCTTATGGTAGACAGGTACAACAGATGATTGCCATTGAGCAATCTAAAAATGAACTCACTCAACAGTTAGACCGTGAACCAACAATGACAGAATTAGCCAATGCTGTTGAAAAAACTGAAACACAAATCCGAGCAGCGCTACACCTTGGTCAAAAAGCTAAACAGAAAATGGTGACAGCTAACTTGCGACTGGTAGTATCTGTTGCCAAAAAGTATCAAAACCGCAATTTAGAATTTCTCGATTTGATCCAAGAAGGAGCAATAGGTTTACAAGTGCGACTCGTTTCTAGTAAGAGCCTGTAGAAACTAGAGGGGTATGACTGAATGGCACTGAAATAAGACAAAACCCATGATTGATAATGGTTTGGAGAAATGAAACCCAAATTGTGATTTATCAGTGCAGAGCGGATTCTAAGTAACACT
>NZ_JACJQM010000263.1:0-4784 GCF_014696655.1 Nostoc sp. FACHB-888
TTGTAACTTACTAGCAGCAATTTATAACTATGAGTTAAATTTAGCAATTCCAAAATGCAAACCCTTGACTATAACATAAAAGTAATTTTGCAAGAGGTCTAGTTACTCGCTGCGATCGCCCAACAGATGGCACAGCAAGAACAGCATTTACTCCAACAACAACAGCAACAAACTCAAATCTTGGCGAGACTCAAAGCAGTTGAAGTTGAGCAAGATAGGGTGAATACACCATGCGGCCATAAATATAGTGTTGTTGGTTTCGCTAATCTTCAAGGTTTAGAAATATCGGTAAAAGAAGCGGGTAGGAAAGGTCGAAAAGCCAGTGCATTGTGCAGAAAAGAAGGAATAGAAATAGAACGCATTCATGACCCACGCTTTGGACGAGTTGGTTTGTATCCAGAAAGTATTTTGGTTGAGGTTTTTAAAGCCGAACAGAATTAATAGCAGTTTCTTATTTTGAGAAAAGTACCATGCAACAACTCAATTTGTTTCAGGAATCAACCCCAGTTTTACCCATCACTTACTACCCCGATTTCTTAAGTCAAGAACTTGCAAACGAACTCTACCAACACTGTTTGAAACTGGAGTGGCAGCAAAATCAAATCAGGATGCTGGGTAAAACAATGCCTGTCCCCCGCCTGGAGTGCATTTATGGTGATGCCGGATGTGATTACCTTTACTCCAACAGCGTGTTTTTGAAACCACTATGTTGGACAGAAGCTCTGTCTAGCTTACGGGACAGAATCACCGCATTGACTAGTTACGAGTTCCGCATCGTCATCGGCAACCAGTACTGCACTGGCCAAAATTCAATCGGCTGGCACGCTGATAATGAGCCATCGATGGGACTTAACCCTGCCATTGCATCCATCAGCTTGGGGTCATGTCGCAAGTTTCAGATCAAACCGAGAAATGGCAAACCTACTGACTTCTGGCTGGAACACGGAAGCTTGCTTATAATGCACCCCGGTTGTCAGTCTACTCATCTGCATCAAGTTCCCAAGACCAAAAAAGTCGTTAGCACGCGTATTAATCTCACATTCCGACCACACACCGGAGGAGGCAGATAAACACAACTCTATGACACCAAGTCAAATCACGATTAAAACTCTTGGTGACAAAACAGTGCTTTTCTTTACAAAGCTTAAAACCTATCTCAAACAACCTAGCAGCAATACCTTTAAGCTTCAAACCCAAAATCAAGAGGAGATTTAATAGTGATTGGATTCTTTAATTGCCCAAAATCGGTTATTCTGACTGCTTGACTAGTACATTTGTACTACTACTTGTTCTTACTTCTCCAGCTTTCATACTCATAACACACCTTTGTTGATTGCTGATATTCATTTAACGCTTCTTTAACCCGTGTCTGCGTAACCAACATCCATTAGCGGTATGTCCATATACCGCTAACTTATCCATGCGTTTATTTTTGGAGGGAATATGAACATTATTGATACACATCAAAATCCGAATAATCAGCTAGCTCCTAACCATTGGCACGAATGGGTAGTCAATTCAGCCGTTGACCCCACAATTACTGCGCTAAATGTCCGCTCTCTGGGTGGAAATGAAGTATATGAATACCTTTTATACGCTCTCCCCCAAACTGCTCGACGTAATGATGGGCGATTGCGCGATGGCTACTTGAAAAGATATGCCCACGTAGAGTCGGGTGCATGGTGGGTTAGTGGACTCGACCCCCTCAAGAATTGGCAACCGATGGACTGGGGACGGATGAAACCTGATTGTCCTCGCTTGGAATGGGATAAGGCAACTCAAGAGCAAACCCAAAAGCCAGTTAAATATAGAATCGCCACCCAAAACTCCTAACCGAGTTACTTACTTGAGAGTACCGCTACACATTTGGCGGTTGATAGCTCTGCGGTATGACGTGCCAATGCCAGAGCATATTACTGTAACCTCGGATGGTGAAGCTTTAGGGTTCTGGGCTTGGGTAATGGCACATCCCGAAATACCTGTAATCCTTACCGAGGGCGAGAAGAAGGCTGGTTGTCTGCTGACTCTTGGGTATGTAGCGATCGCACTCCCTGGAATCTGGAACGGGCGCGTGGGCAAGGAAGACTTGGAATACCTGCACCCCGATTTAGTCCCAATGGCTCAAAAGGGTCGCAAATTCGTTATCCTTTTCGACTACGAAAGCAAGCCCAAAACCAAACAGCAAGTTTTTGCTGCTACTCGCCGCACCTGTCAAGTCATTCTCCAACTTGCTCTCGAGTGCGAAGTAGCAGTTTTGCCTGGGCCAGAGAAAGGAATTGACGATTGGGTTGTGGCTCTGGGCAAGAAAGCTGAGAAAGCAGTCAGTACGATGATTGCTGATGCCTTGAGAGTCAGCGAGTTAAACCAAAGATTTTTCATTAATCGCGCCAGAGGGCTTCGCAAATTCAAACCCAATTGCGTTGTCAATACCCGCTATCTTTCCACGGTTATCCGCTCACTGCCTCAATCGGGGTTAGTGGGTTTGGCTTCCGACATGGGTACTGGCAAGACTGAAATCTTGGCGATGATGAGATTTGATAACCCAGACTTGAGCTTTTTGAACAATGGGCATCGGGTGACTCTGTTGAAAAATCTTAGCGATCGCTTACAAACAGCAATGTACTCTGCGATTTCTTGCGGTGACTGGGCTAAAGCAAAAGCACTGAGTATCACCGTAGACTCACTGTATAAGATGGCGAATGATTTACAGGCTTACGATATTCTATTTATTGATGAAGCTTGCCAGTACCTTGCACACTTGCTCAAATCGAAGACCTGTAAGGAACACCGGGGGCTATCCTGGAAGTACTGGAGTATCTGGTTTATAATGCCAAGCTGGTTGTTTTAGCAGATGCTCACTTGGATGACCTGACAATAGAATTCTTCATGCGAATGCGACCATCTGGTGAAAAACCCTACATCATCAAAAACGAATATCGTTCAGGTGGCCGTCAGGTTTATTGGTACGAGGGGAAAAACAGCAGTGCGATCGTTGCAGAGTTCCACGCTCAGTTGATGCTGGGTAAAAAGTTGATGATGGTCAGTGATAGCAAGCGGTTTATCAAAAAGCTGGAACGCGCTTTGAATGACGGGACATCAATAGATGATAACGACGAAACACTGGAATCAGCCGAAGACCGCAAGTTACGAGTGTGGGCTATTCACTCCGAGAACAGTGGCAGTGAGGAAAATGTGATTTTCATCAAGGAGATTAACATTGCCATTAAGAATATCGATGCTTTTCTAATTACTCCCAGTCTCAGTTCAGGGGTTGACATTTCCAGCTATCATTTTGATGCCGTGTTTGGCGTGTTTCATGCTGTCTCGCAGTCGGCTACAGAATGCGCCCAACAGTTATGGCGGTATCGCCCAGATGTGCCGATGTATGTTTGGGTGGCCCCACGTCCTCCTTTCGGTTACGCCGAAACTAATGCGCGACGCATCAAGGAACAGATTCTCCAGAAGAATGAAATGACTGCCTTTCTCATCCGCATTGACAGAGAGACAGGCAGACGTGGGGCAGAGAAGGACTGGGCATTAGATGCTAGTTGTCAGATTGAAGCGCAACGCAATTGGTCGATTAATAATTTACGGGACGATTTGCGATCGCTACTTTCAGAAATGGGCAATACCATTATTTCTGCCGGGGATGCTGGTGATGAAGGGGCTTCGCGGTGGATGAAAGCGGCAGGAATTGCCATCAATGAGGAGCATTTTCGCAAAGTTGCCAATGCCAAAGATATTGACAGGAAGACTTACAACAGCAGGCAGCATCAAGATTATCTCAAGCCGGAGGAAGTTTTGGAATGTGAGAAGTTCCGCATTCAGGATACTTACGGGATGAGCGTAACCCCTGAACTGGTTGAGCAAGATGACGGGGGACGCTTAATTAAAAAGATTGTCGCACTCGAAGCGATATTGGCCACACCAGGGGAAATGGTCACTGATGACCAGGGGCGAGAATTTATTCCACCGCCGGCTATTGTTGCCGAACGCGATAAATCGGAACGCGATCGCCTCGCCATCTGCACCGACTGGAGCAATCATTCTACCGCGTGGTTGATGCGTCATCGGCTGGGACTTAGGGCTGTGCTGATGCCTATGATGGCTGGGGTTGAGATTAAAGGGGACGAAGCGATGATTCAGGCTTTGGCAGAGTTCTCCAAGCGCAATGCATCTCACGTTAAGGGGATTCTCAATCTAACCATCCCGCTATCGGAGTCTGCTTTGTGGATTTTGGGGCAGTATCTCTGGCAACTCGGTTTGTCCACTGAGTCACGAAGACCAATGGAGGATGGGCAGAGGGTTCGGTATTATCGGCTGAATACTTCTGATGTCAAGTTTATCCAGAAAGTGCTTTCTTATCGGCTTCGTCAACGGGAGGATAGGGAACGAAAGCGTCAAGAGGAGCAAGAGAAAAATGCGGCTTATACGGCTAGGATGCAGATGCAGTATGGAATTGAGCAGAGGGGCAGAAGTCTATGGCAGGAACCGATAACGCGAAACGGGGGAGCCGAGGAGCAGAGGGGAAAATTAGTAGAAGTATCTCCTCTGCACCCCTGCTCCCCTGCTCCCCTGCCTTCTTCATCGCCGTCCACACCCCCCAATGAAATAGATGGAGATAATAATAGGGGGGGTATGGACGAATGGCACTAAGAAAAGCCGAAACGCTTGTGTATTAAACAGTTTGCAACTGCTTTCTTAATTCATGCCGGGGTTTGGTCATTAAGGGATAAGCTTTCGGGCGGCGTTTACGGACTCGTGGTTCGTTTCTAGCAGGACGG
>NZ_JACJQM010000264.1:0-4759 GCF_014696655.1 Nostoc sp. FACHB-888
ATTCACTCAATTCCTACAATTATTTATGTCATTTTAAAATCTTTCTTAGTTTTTATTAGTAAATAAGATGCGTTCGCCCTGGCTGTCCAATAAGTGATAAATACTCCCGCAATAAATGAAACTGAGCGAGGCACTGGCTTAGGAGTACTGAGCAGATACATTTGGACTGCTGTAGTAGTGGGGTTGAGGCTGTCTAGTGCTGCGATCGCAACAAGATAAGCAAGTAAGGATGGCATCTGATTACACCAGGTAAGAACTAGAAAATATCAGCCGGATCAGCAGATTGCAATTTTCGCATCGCGATTCCTCCTGATGCGGCACACATTACAATCGTCAAGGTCAACACAAGCACTGCGCGGCTGACTGTCATGCCGATCGGCAGAAAAGTCGCAGCAGCAGCAGCAGAATACAGCCCGATCGAAATGACAAACCCTGGGATGAATCCTAAAACAGCCATAATCAGCGCTTCCTGGATGAGTACGCCAATCAAGTAACCGTCGCTATATCCCATTGCTTTCAACGTGGCATATTCTGGCAAATGGTCTGATACATCGGAATAGAGAATTTGATAAACGATAATGGTGCCAACGATAAAACCAATGATTGCGCCAAACCCAAACAAAATCCCGATCGGACTGGTGGTTTCCCAGTATTTCTTTTCGTGTTCAACAAACTCTTCATGCGTCAGGATCAGCACATTTTCAAGCTCCGATTGTATCGCAGCCTTAAATTGCTTAACATCGGTGCCCGGTTTCAACTGGATGGCTCCAATATCAATTTCATCGGGCTTACGGGCTGGAAAGAGCCGAAGGAAAGTTGAATGACTAGTAATTACATTCCCATTGGCAGCGAATGATGCTCCCATGACAAACGTTCCAACTACCTTGACTTGAAAGTTATTAAACTGAATTGGCACTGAGCCAGACTGCTGAAGTTCTTCAACTACATTGCCAAAAAACTGTTCCGCACCGGCACGATCATAGAGCATTCGGTTCAGCAACTTCAATTCATTCTGGTGTGCTTGTACGTCTGGTAGCGTAATAGCTGAGTTATTAGGATTAATAGCAAATACCATTGTGGGCTGATTCGTTCGGGTTTGAGCATTTCGCCACTCGCCCTGACCAATGTAGAGATAGTTAATCGATTCAACTTCTTTAGCTCCTGCCGCCTGATATAGTTGCTTTCTGGGAAAGCTTCTGACCACATTTAGGCTCTCAAACAACGGGTTAATCAGGAATAGATCCCCTTGCAGCGAGGTGTAGGGTTTTACGACAGACTCAAACAGAGCATCGAGCAATCCCAGTTGAAAAAACATCAGAATATCGGCGAAGGCAATCCCCGCTAAAGCCACTACAAGACGGGTTTTTTCTCGTTTTAGCTGAAACCATGCCAGCGGTGTTTTACGGAATAGGTTACGCAACATAGATCACTTTTTCCCCACTTTATACCAGACCACGACGGAGGGCAAAAACAACCGCTTGAACGCGGTTATCAACTCCAAATTTGTTAAGGATACTTCTGATATGCGTTTTGACAGTATTGGGACTGAGATACAACACACCAGCAATTTCAGGGTTACTTTGTCCTTCAACCATTAATTTAAGAACTTCCATTTCACAGTCTGAAAGGTTCTTTAACTGCGTTGTATAGAATAACTGCACGTGTTTTCCTCGGTTAAAGTATGAATCAACTGATTGGTTATCGGCGAGAATATGAACGCTTTATGGTTAGATAGCGACCTGTACCTGTAAATTAGTCAGCCCTGAAACCTGATCGCTGTCGGCTGCATTCAAACGAATTCTAACTTTAACCACCCGCTGATCCAGGTTCTCGCCCGGTTGATTATTGAAGATCTCCTGCTGGCTCACTTGCAGCCCAATTTCTTCGACTATGCCGCGCAATTCTTCAGAAAATGGTTCACCTGTAATTAATGTCTGTTGCCCGATGCGAATTTTCTTGATGTCACTTTGATAAACTTCGGCAATCACTCGCATTTGGCGGGTTTGCCCCAGATCGGCAATGCCTTTTTCATTAACCACTTCTCCCGCATTGGCATAGATTTCCAGAATTTGTCCTGCTTGGGGCGATCGCACCTCTGCTTGTCTCAAATCTGCTTTTGCTCGTTGAGCTACGGCGCTCGCTTGCTCCACTTTTGCCTGTGCCGTCTGCACATCTACTGGACGCACTTCAGCAATGCGATCGAGGTTTGCCCTAGCGGACTCAATCTGCGCTTGCAATGTATCAGTCGTCCGGCTTTGATTTGCTTTGCCTTCATTGAACTGTGCTTGCGCTTTTTGGAAAGCTAATCGCTTCTGGTCAAACTGAGATGCAGAAATGGCTCCCTCCTGATAGAGCGATTGATAGCGATTGTATTCAGAGCGGGCATTATTAACTTCAGCCTCTAAACTCGCTAAGGTTGCTTGCTGTTGCCGAGTTTCACCTGCTAATTCCGCTTGCAAACGTCCAATCTCTGCTTGTTGTGCCTCAATTTCACCCAATTTTGCTCCGGCTCTAACCTGGGCAAGCTCTGCTTGGGCAACGGCAACTTGTTGTTCGGCTTCTAGGAGAGCGCCTTGTAACCGATCGTAGCTGTCTAGAATCGCAATTACTTGATTAGCTTGGACTCGATCGCCTCGTTTGACAAGCAGTTGAGCCACGCGATCGTTACTGAGCGTGGCTGGAACTGACACTTTTGTCACCTCAGTTTCAGGTTCCAACCGCCCCAGTGCCACAATAGACTGAATCGTTGGGGTAGTCTGAGTGTTCTCTGCTGGTTTCTCTACAACAAATTGCGAAATGCCATAGTAAGCAATTCCTGCTGTAATGGTAGATGCAACAACGATCAACGCAAGCATCCAGCGATTAGATGATTTCGACAGTAACTGTAAATTCATGATGGTCATGCGGGCGGTAGCGGATAGCGGAGACGATGAAATTTGAAATGGCAAATTAAGTAACAAGCTTGAGGCAATTACTCAACCAATTGATTTGAAACTGGCATTACATTAGACCTAGAAGTTTGCCTGAGAGCTTTATTCAGAACTAGGGAGACAACTGGAATTAACAACCAGACTATATCTGAAAAGTCTGGACTAACCAGCGCGACTGGAATTGACATTAAGGCACAAACAGGTTCAATTAGTGCTTTCACTTGCATCGATCGAATGATTTGAATATCTAAATCTTCACCCACTAACCGATTTTGGTGAGTTGCATAGATCCAGCTTGTAAACGAGAGCAATCCAATGAGAAAAATATTGGTGTTAAACCAAATCTTGGCAAAAGGATTGCTGGATAGCCTAAAAACAAGATCATTCGAGAACGGAATCACTAATAAACACATCAAGTACAAGGTATAGATAAATAAGTGAGTTTCATTAGTCCGTTTGAAGTAACTAAACTGCTGAGTGTGGTTAATCCAATAAAAGGCAACCAGAATAAAAGCGATGATATAGATGCCAAGGGACTTAAGTTGTCCAGTCAGAAATTGGTTGACTTCCAAATTTGACAGCAATTGAACAGTTTCTGGCAGTTTAAATCCCACGAAGGTAATTGCCATCGCCAGGGCAAAGACACAATCACTCAGCCTTGCTAAATGGTGAATGGCAGTTTGAGAATTTGAGTGGTCTGGCTGCATGGCTGGTTGGATGATTCATCTACAAACCATCTAAATCTATCCACAGCGTTTCTGATACCTATAGCTATCATTGAAACGGATGACACTTGTCATGTCTAATCTTGATAGGTGTCATACCTGGATTGGCAGGCGATCGCGCAAACTAGAGAGAACAGGATGGTTAATCTATTCAATGAATCTAGACGCTGGCTCTTCTCCATCACTCCGTCGGACACTGCGCTTTGGCGAATGGCTCCTGCTACTCATGACAATCTTGATTTATGTGCTTGATGAAGCCTCCACACCTGAGCTAATCGTCAAATGTGTCGCGTTTAGCACGCTCTTTTTCTGTCTCAGCTTTATCTTACCGCTCGATCGCCCGCTTTGGCAGCGCCGCACTTATATTGCGCTGGAAGTGGGGTTAACGGGCGTTGCGATTGCGTCTGGCATCGAACTTAGCTTTATACTTTATCTACTACTGATCAAGGCGTGTTTCTTGTTGAGTCGCCGCGAAGTTATTTTGACCAATATTATGGGTGGAGTGGTCTGGTTGACTAGTTTTGCCTGGCTATATCCGTCACTAATTCAACGAAAACTCCCAGAGTTTGATAGTGTCACTTTGCAGTCTAATTTGTACATCACACTGCTGCATGCATTGCTGTATTATGCCAGTGCCAGTATTTTTGTCGTTTTGCTTGGCTTTGTCATCGTGGCAGAACGCGAAAGCCGCCAGCAGGCAGAAGCATTGTCCCAAGAAGTAGAAGTGTTAGGTGCCAAACTAGAACGTTTGCGGATTGCGCGTGAAATTCATGATTCCTTAGGGCACACTCTCACCTCATTGGGAGTACAATTGGAAGTTGCTCAGAAATTGCGCGATCGTGATTTAGCCAAGTCCTTTCACTCGGTAGACAATGCCGCCTTATTAGCAAGCCAATGCCTTGAAGATGTGCGGCAACTGGTACAGACGATGCGCTGGCAGTCCGGCTTCAATCTAAATGAAGCACTACGTGAGCAAGTTGAGCAAATGCGCCAGCAGGGCATTGTCAGGGCGGCCGCATCATGTCAATAAGACTAGACTATTCTCAATAGACGTAAAAATAATCTCGTTAAACCCTGCTTATTGACAAAGATTTTAGCGATCAC
>NZ_JACJQM010000265.1:0-4758 GCF_014696655.1 Nostoc sp. FACHB-888
CGCTTCTCCAATGAGAAGTGGAATTAATGGAAACCCAAATATTTGAGCAGTTGTGAAAGTTTTAATGCGAGTCGCTTCTCCAATGAGAAGTGGAATTAATGGAAATGTTGCTCGATGAAGACAGAATCCAACATTTATTAGGTCGCTTCTCCAATGAGAAGTGGAATTAATGGAAACCCAAATATTTGAGCAGTTGTGAAAGTTTTAATGCGAGTCGCTTCTCCAATGAGAAGTGGAATTAATGAAAACGTCTCCACTAATAATGTGGATCAATACGGTTCCGTTAGGCATTTCTTTCTTCTCTCTGCGTCCTCTGTGCCTTGGCAGTTCATTAAAAATTAGCTTGGATAACAGAGTTTTAGCCTTAACTGAACCGTCTTATAATATGGATCGGAATTTACCGCTCCAATACTTCCAACTGATAAATTATTAAAGATGGATATTCTGTCATTAAGCGCCAGCAGCAGTGTTCTGGTGGTAAAGAAGGTCTGTCATTACAACGATATAAAAATACTGGCTCATCTCTCTGAAGTCCTGCCAGCGCCACTTGTTTCCAGTCCTGTTCGCCTAAATCCCAAATCAGATGCGACCTACGAAGGTATCCTGCATTCATTAGACTAGCAAACAGCCACTCCATAATCTGCTGAATTTGTTGCGTCTCAAGCCCACTCTCGCTTTGACCGTAGCATTCGATTTCAAGCTTATTAGATAGATTTTGGCTTTATCAGTTTTAGCAGTAAGGACGGGATTTTCAAAAGACTATTCATTATCCAGGCACACCCATTAAATATATTTATGGTGGGAGAAGGGTAATTTTAGTCTTCCCAATAATTGGTATGATTTATCAAATATCTATAAATATTTAATTAACTGTTTTAGTCTAAATATTTGAGGATTTAACAGTTAAAAATAATTAATTCTTTTCTAAATATTTATATATAAAATTTATGCCTGATTATTAAATTACAATTTAGCGCTATCTTATATAAATAATTAATTACACTTGCGGTTACAACTACCAATAACCAAGTTGTTGCTTGGAAGTTTATTGAAGCTGATTCATGTGGCTATTCTTCAACTGTATGGCGTTGCAACCGCGTAGTATTTAAACTTTTGCTACATCTGAGGATTGTCCAGCTAGGTTTAACGATCGCAGCTTTTTATCAATCCTATCTTTTTGAGTCTTCCACTTGAATTTTTGAGCCATTTATGTTTTTAGGGTGGTAAGTCCCATTTGGGTAGCATTTTTCGCTACTACTTACCTTGGTATAAACAAAGCCATCGGGTAATGCCAATTACAGTTTGGTCAAAATTGCGTATCTTATTTGAATTTAAGAGAAATGTACAGAAAAAAGGCATTATTTATCGTTTATATGAATGCTATACAGCTAGAAAGCTTATTTTGCAAGGGTTACAAGAAATAACTATAAAAAATTCCTGGAAGTAAGTTTCTAATGGGGTTATAACATTTCGCCCAACTTAATGAATAGTTATCAAAATTTCCCTGCAAAAAATAATTTAGCTTTTTTGTAACCACGGAAGTTTAATTACATTTACAATACTTGATTTAATTTCTTAAGAGAGGGAAGCAATAATTAAAAAAATATAAAATTGATTTGTTTAGAGCTTACATTGTGGAAGCTAAAAGGAAAAATCTTTGTAAGCTTGGGTTTTACGTTGTGGAATAAACATAAATTTCCCTGTAGCGGCACCAGTAACGCTGGAGATAAAAAAGGACTTAACGACCCCAGGTCTGGACTGTGGCGCGAAATGTTCCGCATCATCCACCAGTGTAGACCAGCAATCGCTCTCATCGAAAACCCAACAGGGCTACTCGCTAGAGGAATGGGAACAGTCCTCGAAGACCTTTCCCAAATCCGGTACGTATGTGAATGGGAAACTATACCCGCGTACTGCCTCGGCTTGCCACATGAAAGAGAAAGAGTCTTTATCATTGCCTACGCCGATGGCTTATTCCACCGTCAACAGCCAACCTCCTGGACAGACCAAATTAGAAATCAGATTACGCAAGTACGGTTCTCTCATGAAGACCGAAGCTTTGAACCCGGTATTCGTGAGGTGGCTTTTGGGGTTCCCGTTGGAGTAGCCAAGGGAATCAAGGGCAATTATGATGCCCGTCGTGCTTATGGTTTGAGTTGTTCTCCACGGCAAGCTGCGATCGCTTGGAAACGGATTGATTATTTGTGGAGTCTTCTGGCTCATAATGAGCATAAGCATGATTAACCTTGTCCACAACTTAGAATCGTTTAGGTATCTTTCGCTATGGAAGGCGGGTGTAGTTAGTGACAAGCTAAACTATGGCATTTTTAAGTATAATTGGCTGGTGATTGAAAGAAATTGTGTATGCGCTCAAGGTATACAAATATAATTAGTCTCCCCATATCCGCAGCAATATTATTCAATATGCTGGGTTGTACTGCAAATAAATCCGTACCATTGTCATTCATAGCGCTTTCATCTTCATCGCAAGTTTCAGCTTCTCACAAGGACAAGGAAGAGGTTTCATTAGATTGGTTCACTGACTCAAAATTAAAAAGTACAGATACTATTTCTTCTTCAGAGGGCAAATTATTTGTCAATAATGTTTTTCAAACCCTTGATAAAAATATTTTTAATCCCACCTTTAAAAAACAACTTCGAGAGCAGAATTTAAAGGCTCTAGTTACTATTGTCGATGCAAAACCAACTTGGTCAAGGTTAGAATTAACGCAACTCGTTAACAATCAACTCGAAAAGCTATCAATATCTCATGTGAGGGTTTTTGACCCTGTAGAGGGTGAACAATTGTTCCGTTTATTTAGCCAACCTTCTGTACCAACAGCCAAAAGCTCTCCTACAGTTTCAGCCCAAATCAGAGGTGATATCGGAATTCTTCGAGTCAAAAGCTTTGTTATTCCTCAAATTACTAAAGTGGCAGTTGAGCAAGCTTTGGCTCAACTTTCTCAAACTAAAGCTATCTTAGTCGATCTTCGCGAGAATGGCGGTGGTGTTCAGTCTAGCATTAGCTATGTTATTGAAAACATTATTGGCCCTGACAAAGTGATTTCAACAGAGAGAACTCGACATGGTGCTGCAATCAAACAGCCATATATCTTTCGTGGATACTTTGATGACTCTGGGAAAAATGTAGCTCTTGCAGAGATTAAGCTGTCACAGGAAAAGAAATATATCGAGTATCGAACACGGTTTGAAGCCAAAAAAGATCCTAGACCTCATTTTGTTTTAGTTGACCAGCTATGCGGCTCTGCTTGTGAAGTATTTGCTGCCGCGGCTCAAGAACATGCAGCCGCTAAAATATTAGGAGTTCGCACCAGTGGTTCAGTATTAGGGGGAGGAGTTTTTAAGTTGAGATGGCAAGGTTTTATTCTACTTGCCCCTATTTCTCAAACGTTTTCATTTAAAGGTAATACGATTGAGGGTAGGGGAGTTCAGCCAGATATACCAATTCCTGAATGTAAAAACAGTGGCAGTCAATGCCTTGAAAAAGCAATTAAGTTGATAAGTTCTGAATAAGTGTAGATACTTTGCAGCTTGCTACAGGCATCGCTTTGAGCCTCTTAAACTAAACCAAACGATAAATGCAATGCTAATTTTTTCATTGCCTCTTGGATTTGATTGTAATCAAGAATAATTTAGATGCGTTTGGCCTGCCGTCATATCGAGTTATATCGGGAAACTAAAAATTGTAAAAATAAATTAAACTAATGCATCTCCACCATCAATTAACAGAGTTATTCCTGTGATAAAACCGTTACCCATGAGAAATAAAACTGCATCGGCAATTTCTTCCGGTTTGCCAATTCGTTTTACAGGAAGTTTTTCAGCAATAGCTTTAACAACCTCTGCACGTTGCTCACCAAAAACTTTATCCAGCATCTCAGTATCAATTACACCAGCACAAACAGTATTAACTCTAACAGGCGCTAGCTCGACTGCCAAATTTCGGGCAACTGCCTCAATCCCTGCATTGGCGGCTCCAGCTAACGCGAATCCAGGATAACCACGACGACCAGCTAAACCTGAAATAAATGTGATTGAACCATCAGTACGTATTTGAGAGATACCGTGCTTCACCACATGAAAAGCTCCCCAAATTTTGCTGTCCAAAGTAGGGCGAAGTTTCTCTATTGTTGTTTCTGACAATGAAGCAGTAGAAGCGTCTTGAGCAGAAATAAATAAATGATCAAATGCACCAATTTTGGTAAATGCTTGAGTAACCGCTACTTCATCTATTACATCTGTAGCAATTGCTTTTACCCTGGCTCCAATTAAGCCCCTTGCTTGTTCGAGTTTGCTAGATGAACGTCCCAGAATAACAACGCTTGCACCTTCAGAATGAGCCAGTTTTGCAACAGCTAACCCAATTCCTGAACCGCCTCCAACTACAACTACTACTTTATTTAATAACTGCACTCACACCTCTGACAACTTAACATCGCTTAAACTAGTTAACAACTGGATTGTTTTGCTCTTACTATACTCTATCGACAAACTGACGAATGTATTCTGATGCCAAGCACACAGCGTCTCCGGCTCCTGTAAAACACCTGATTCAATTACTGGAAATGGTTGCAAACTCTCTTGAAGCCACCTGTACAATAGACTTGTTGGGAAATAACGCAAAAAATCGCTCAAATGTTTACCCCACCTAAGTTTCAAGTATTGTTAGCTAAAATTGCTCAAATGCTTACTGAATTTGGCTTTCGAGCATTTTCTAGCCTATTTCCCAACAACTCT
>NZ_JACJQM010000266.1:0-4748 GCF_014696655.1 Nostoc sp. FACHB-888
CCGGGATTCACTAATCAACGAATCGCACGTCTGCTTGAATTGTAATCAGCAACTTGTAAACTTCTTTTCCTCTGCGCTCACACTTCTCGAATTTCAGTTCTCTTAGATATCCAGTTAAGGCAGTTTGGGTAATCGCACTTGCTTCACTGTTGTTTAAGGTATACCACAGTGAACCATTGTGACGATTGCAATAGATTTTGCTACTGCCTGCATCAGAGTGCAATCCTAGTTTTGGCTTATTGATTGAAGCGATCAACTGCTTGAGTAGTTCCTCTTGGCGCATCAAAGCAGCAAGTAATTCGGAATTTTCTTCAGGGTTCATTTGTTTGTACCAAAAGCATTTTCACTTTTGCATTGGCGCAGCCGTTTAATTGTGATATATGAAGCGTAGAGCCAATAAAACAGCGCTCTTGATTTTACAAAAGCGCTGTTTTATTACTAATTATTGCCCTGTACAGATTTATTGATGTGAATTAAATCTCGCTAACAACTCTTCACGGGATAAACTAGATAATTCCAGTAAAACTCTAGCAAAATCATCTGGTGCTAACAGCAACAAATTATTGACCACTCTTGAGAGTTCTTCATCCACAGAACCAAACCGGAATCTCAACAAGTTTTCTACAACCTGACGGCGTTCTTGCTCCACTCCCTCCTGTACCGCTTGCGCTCTTGCTTCTTGATAAGCTTCTGTTAAATTCATAATTAACTCCTGGTCATCTTCAGTTAAATCTGTTTGTGTCATTACACTGAGACGCCATCTGTAAATTATTTCAAGAACATTACGGCGGATAATATTCTCTGGTGGAAGGGCAACCAGTTCACTTACTGCTTGCTGTTGCACTGTTCCCCGTCCCAAAAGCCTTAACCATAGCGTCTCTGAAGTAACTGGTAGTTGGTTAATAGCTACTATTGCAATTCTAAAAATATTAGGTAGAAAGTATATTCCACTAGACCAGTTTTCTCGCTCTAATTGTGCGCCAAAACCGTTGAGTAAATCTTGCGAAGCTGATGGTACTAAAATCCACAAACGAGGTAAATTATTATCATCTAAACTTTTCCCTTCTGCCGATACCCGACAGTTCAGAGTAGAAAAGACATTTAAAAGTTTATGTAGGCAGCTTCGGACTTCTGTTTCACTAATCTGCTCACAATAAACTTCTATTGAACAATCACTTTGAGCAACTTTAGCAAGTAATCCAAGTGAGTGTCTTTCGGTTTGAATTGTCCCTTTCGGAAAAAACAGAACAATTCCCCGCCTTTCTGAATCGGTTATTACGCCGCTAACTTCTACGCTACCTAATGGTGAAAGCAAGCCTTCGAGATAATGCTCGACAAACAGACTATAAAATTTTTGGGTCATTCAAAGAACAAATCGCTAAGGATACGTTATACCAATATAAAAATCGCTTTTATTGACTTTGAAAGCACTAATTTTAATCAATACCCTCCTAAAGCAGCTTGAAAAACTTGTTCAGCAGTTAAATTTAGCTCTCTTAAAGTGGGTGATTGAATACGGTCATTTCCTCGAAATTGAGTAACTTGATATTCACCTTCGACTAAAGCATAAACTGATATTGTCGGTTGTTTAGGATTCCCAATAAACCGCTTTCCACCAAGAGCAGCATAGTCAACAATCCAATATTCTGGAATCCCAATTTCCTCGTACTCACCAAATTTCAGGAAATAATCATCACGCCAATTTGTACTTACAACTTCCACAGCTAATGGAATTGATTCTGCTTGAGTAACTGTTGATGCTCTTTTCCAGAGTGGTTCATTGACCAAGTTAGGAAGATTCAATACTAATACATCTGGAATATAACCAGATTTCTTATCAACTGATTTGACTAATACTTGACCAGGAATAGTATAAGCTAGATTAAACCTGCGAATCTCAAAATTGAGTTCTCTAATCAAAAATGCTCTAACTAGCTCATGTTCTCCTGTTGGTTGCATTTCTACTATTACTCCTTTGTATAATTCATATCTGCCATTTTCTGGTTTCCACTCTATAAAGTCTTCAAAAGTAACTGGTTCTGGTAAAGCTTGAAACATCGTATTATCTCTTCAAATTTCAACTGATGCCGACGCAATGTTTGATCACGCAAAAATTTTAGATTTGCTTCTATCTTTACATTTAAATAAAGGATCTAGTTCTCAAATTGGTAAGTGGACAGTTTTTTTAATTTATGCTGTCCACTGTTCAGATTTCTTTAATTTTACGCCACCGCCAACTCTAAGCTAACGTGTGGCACTTCACTAGTTACCGAAGCTAGGGCAAAGGATTCAACAGCCTCCCTGATACTCCAATACCGTACTCCATCTGTACACTGCCAGTAGTAGGTCTTGGGGTCGTTTTCCCATAACTCATCAGCGTTTCTGACCTTGAAGACAATTCCCAAGAACTCACCATCTAGATATACGTTGTGAGCAGTCTGAAGGTCAGTGCGTCCTACATACATCAAACGATAGCCGTTTACTGGTTCGCACAAGTCTTCTGCACGAGTACCGCGATAGGAGCAGTTACCGCAGCCGTGACCATCACAGTCTGGACAGATGGCGGCAGGCATATTCCACTTCGGCAGGGTGAAATCCCATTCCGCAAGTGGGGTTAATATTCGAGGCTTCTGTGAAGTGTAGCAACCAGCATGACCGATTACCTTATCAGGATAGTATTTGACGCTCAACGATAACCAATCACAATCACCTAACAAGCCAATTTTGTCAGCAACTTGTTTCAATTCCTTATCTTCCTTGTGATTGCACTCTACTGGAGTAGAAAGGCTCTCTTTCACCTCTGCTACAGCACGTTTGAAAAGCTCTTTGTGGTATCGAGCATAGCCGTGGATCATTTTTACCCACACGATATCATCACTGTTGATCCAGATAGTCACCACATCTTCAGGCTGGCAGTTTTTGGAGTAATCCGACTGATTGACGATAGTTGCAATGATTTGGCGATCCTGCGTAGTTAGTGGATCTTTTGTTGGCGTAGGGGCTAAAGTTTGTGTCATCATTAGAAATTGCCTCTTCTTTAAATGGTTGTGGGCATAGGGGCGATCGCAGAGTTTTGCAGACAGCGCGATCGTCCTATTTTTATTGGTCAGAGCGTTGTGCTGAAAGCACAGCACTTTCAATCTAGATTTGGCGAAGCCTCATTTTTAATACTCCTAGTCAGTGACTGGAGCTACCAAGCAGGATATACAGTGTGCAAGTGACAAAGGGCTTTAACAGTTTCACTCATCCAAGAGTCATCCTGTTGGTAATTTTATTAACCGAATCCGTTTTCCCAATGTGTACCTCTCACCTTCTCTGGTTGTGCCAGTGCATCAGCTACCTCTCAATTGGTACTTCCGGTTCTCTTTTCATGGTTCAGTAGTTCTGGTTTGCAACTCTTTTGCGTTTAGGCGCAGGCGATTCGCTTTCCTTGGCTCTAATATAAGCATAGACCATTGCCTGTGCAATTGTCAAGAAAACGTAAAGTAAAAGTCTATGCAAAAGCTAGAACGCTTATACTGCTCATATTCCAGGTATCTAGGCAAAGTCTAGACAAGAACTTAAGATTGGATATAGTGTTAAAGAAAGATTATTTAAGAGGTAAAGATGCCGAAGTTTTTAGCTGAAGGTGAGAGTCAAATGAATTTTCGTATTTCTGCTGACAAGAAAGAGGCGTTTAAAAAATATGCAGAAGAACACAACACTTCAGCCAGTAAGTTGATACTAGAGTTCATTGACAGCTGTTTGGGAATTGTGCCTACTAAAGAACAAGCTGACTTGACAGAAGTAAGAGAAAGATTATCTAGGTTGGAAGATTTAGTTATGGGGGAATCAGCCGCCTGAGAGGGGAAAACGAAACTCTCAGGCAATGGCGTGATCGTGTTTTAGCTTTAAATCCAGAAAAAGAACCGTAACCCCGTCATGGGGTTTTTTAATGCCTTTACTTTTGTAAATACTATATGTAAAGTTTAACCTTGATTTATGCTAGACATTAGTGTAGGCTGTAGACAAAGGATTAAGGATAATTACTAGCTAAAGTCTAGAGCTTTCTTTTAGCAATATTTAACCTATCGATATTTAAGCCATTCATTAGGACTTGAGCCGATTCCCTTGTCCAAGGCAAGCCCCTTAATAAAGCAGGCATTTACCCTAACTGGAGCAGAAAATATGTCACAGATCGAAATCGCCCAGGTAATTGAGCAGATTAAAGAAGAGATTCAGATAGACACAAGTGGTCAAGGAAAAGCTAGCATCAGAGCCGCAGCAAGACTAGCAGATGTGCAAGATTCTTCCCTTCGTCGCGCGTTTTTAAGTGCGGCACTAGAACCATCTGCATTGGCTCAAAGTATTATGCAGTCAGGGTTTGATAGTGCGGCACTAGAATTATGGAGTGAGCAAGGAATTCCAGATATGGGACTTGCTGCAATTATTGAGTACTACGCTTACGATGCTGGCAGATACTGCAAAAAGCAAGCTCGCTTAGTATGCAAAGCGTTCAACAGGATTGGTATTCGAGCTTGGATGCAAGACATTAAAGGTTGGAGCAAGTCTGAGCAACATAACCAACCAGTTCAGCCCCCTGCACCAGCGCTTCCTCCAGTCGAGCAACGGCTACATACTTTTGTACAGGCAATGAAGACTTTAGCCGAATGGCACTGAAATAAGACAAAACCCATGATTGATAATGGTTTGGAGAAATGAAACCCAAATTGTGATTTATCAGTGCAGAGCGGATTCTAAGTAACACT
>NZ_JACJQM010000267.1:0-4715 GCF_014696655.1 Nostoc sp. FACHB-888
CTGGACTTTCGCCTGTCCCATACCAAGACCTTCACTGTTCAATAGCTTTAAAATCTGTACCGCTTATCCTGCATCGCTTAGAGCTTTTCTTAGTGCCATTCGAATCGTATACATTGTATTTCTGCCAAAAATTTGAACTCCAATGTACCCAATGGCAGTAGCTGCAACTATCCCAGTGATTCCTTTGACAATCTGATTGCGTTTCATAGAGGCTTCCTTTGGTTTACTTGGAGTGTAAGCAAATACTTTCGGCATTCCTCCGCTCCCCGATAAATCAGCAAGCGCAGTGCATGAATCTCTTGAATGAAGGAGTTACAGTTTTGGGCAATCTCTGGGATCAATTCCTGTTGCGATTGCACATAATCTTGATGGTTTTGTTCCAGCAGTTCAATCTTGGAGTTAAGATGCTGCGGGTATTTCATCATTCTGATGCATCCAGTGACAAAAGCTTTCAGTAGGAGTAAATTATTAAACTCGATCCGTCCGTCTGGAAATTCCAGATAGACTCGTCCAGTCTGCATATCTCGTTCCCATTCAATACCCAAACCTTGAAGTTTTTCGAGTAGTGGCAAGAGTTCGTATTGTTCTATTGCTGGTTCTGGTTTTAACTTTGTTAACATCACAAATTTCTCCTATTAGTCCTTTGTTGTTGGGATAAATTCTATTAATCTTGGCAATCTCTATTAGACAGCAGCCCGTTGCTCCTCAAAAGATTCTTCCTGTTTGCTGCTCGGTCATTTGCTCTATCTCATCAATTGCATTGACTACTTCCCCTAAAACATTAAACGCATCATTTAGCACCACATCATTTGATGTAGAAAAATACTCTGACGATTGAAGCCTGCGATAATCTTTACTACTCCCAACAAGCCGCAACGTATATTGACACCCTTGTAAGATAGTCCGAATCTCTGATGTAGTTAACTTGATTTCCATTGTTGTTTATCTCCCTAAAATTTATCTCGTTGAATACTCAAACTTGCTCCGACTAAAGAAGTCCCTAAGAAGGTAGAAAAACTTACCAGCATTGCACCCAAGCAGATACTTTTCTGTTGCTGCCAGTAATGAGAACTCGTAGCAATCTCTATTCCCCAACAGCCCATTGCCCCTACTCCAGAGAATCCAGTAATCAGCAGAGAGGCGATTGCAGTTGTTTCTATGGTGCGATCAATGAATACTTTGGGGTTAAATCTTTTTCGAGTCCGACGAAGAATTAATTTATTACGAGTGTTTGAAGGCAAAGATGATTGATGAGTTACTTTATGGATCTTCATTTGGTTTCATCCAACTCTACAAAAAAACCTGCACCAGTATTTGTCACTTTCACCAGCTTTCGATTCACTAATGTTTGTATGACACAGAGACTAAATTTGATACTGCACAATCGAGCGCTACCCCCACAACGGCGGAGATACTGTAGGCATAATGAGGAATGGTCAGCAGGGGTGGGATGAGTGGATTTTCTCGGCATGATGTTTTCCTATCGGTGTTATGAGAATATGTAATTCCTTCAATTCAGTTCAGGCAATTGTGCAAGCGCTCCCTCCATCCATGCTTGAATTGCTTCCATCTCAGAAACACCTCGTAATACAGCATCAATTACGTGTTTCTGATAAGAGTTAGCAGCATGATTTGGATGTTCAAACTTATTCCCAGCCCAAGCGAAACACATGGTTTTCACTAGTTCATCAATCTTGGTAGTATCAAGCTCACTCGGACTCGTAACATTTCGAGAATGCAGCCATTCTTTCACCAAGTCCAACGGATAATTTAAAAGTGTGCGAACTTCTTTGACTCGCAAATCTTTTGGGTTGATTGATGGTGGAGTTATAGCTTGTTTGGTTGCTCGATATAACAGTTGCCCAACTTGGCAAACCTTGAGGAATACTGGTTGCATAGAATTTCATGATTCTGCGTCCTGATTAAACTTGACCTCAACAATTTCTTCTACACACCCCATTGCCTCACCCAAGTAATGCAGAACATCGCCCAAATGAGTCGCTGCTTCTGGGTCAATCTTCTTGTCTGCAATCAACAAAAACCCATTTTCATCTTGAGCGATCGCTTGAATCTTTTGGTAGCAGGAGTTGAACTGGTTCAGTATTTCTGTGGTTTCCATTGGTATTATTTATGAAGCTAAATAGTTTTATTGAGGGGGTGGGCTGTCAAGACCCACCTTTTTCCTTACGCTGCTACCAAATCCCTAGTTTCTGGCGTTGGGACGTATCTCTTCAACCGCTCCCATTCGTCACTCGTCAGTGTATCAAATTCAATATCTAGCAACTCTTCTTCTGTGGGTGATTGTTCTGTAGTCGCGGTTGATATCCTTGCCACCTTCATAAATTGGTCTAGTCCGACTGCTGCATCAACCGATTCGGTGTATCGAATCTTATCTACAGCATTTGACCAGTGGGTGATGTGTTGAAATATCACCCCAATCATGGAATCAGCTTTGTACACGCGATAAACTCTGGGGCAAGCCCCATTCACGTATACAAGTTTGTAGGGAAGAATTTCTTGCACCTCTGCGTTGGGGTCGGTTGGAGGTAGGAGTATCTTCTCAAGAGACTCTTTCAATTCCGTTTGTTGAAGAGAAAATGTGGTAATCATAGTCTGTGTGCCATGATGATTTAAATTGTCATAAATTTCGTTGTACAGGCGATTGCATAACTCTAGGTCTGTGATCGCTTTTCTTACTTGCAGTACTAAAGATTTCTTGCACCTCTGCATTCGCATCAGTCGCAGGTAGGAGAATTCTCTCGTGACAGTCACCTACTTGAAGTAAGAGGTTACTTGCTGCACTTTATGTCATGATTATTATTTCTAAAGCAGCGATTGAGCTTTGGAGGCGATTGCTCTTGTCTTGGGGCAGCAATCGCCCTTTCTACCTTCAGCAACTTACGCCGCTACTGCCGCTCGGACTCCTAACGACGCAATCACATCTTTTGCACTGCCAGCAACCCGATTTACCCCGTACTGTCTTGGTCTAGCGTACCAATCTTGTTGATTGCACCCGACGAAGCCAACAAAACGCCCGTCCTGGTAGAGTTTGGTGCTGAAACCTAACCAGTCAATTTCACCGTGGTACAGACCAAAAACAGTGCAGGCTTTTTCCAATTCATCGCTCAATCGTTCGTTACGTTCCCGTCGGGTTTCTGGCAGAGTCGCTTTTACCTCTGCGACTCTTGTAGCGAACCAGTCCCGGTCGAAGGGTAGTCGTCCACCTTCCACAAACTGCACCCATACCGTAATCCCGCCTTCAATCCAGATGGTGCGAACTGATTCGGGTTGGACTTCGATAATCTCGCCAATGATACGGCGATCTCTGCTGGTGAGAGGATCTTGGGTTGGAGCTACAGCTTCGGCTTGGGATTCGAGAAGGTGGTTTAGTTCTGCTTGGGCTAGGGCTTGTTCGTTAACAGAAGAACTAGGAATTGCTTGCTGTGTATGTGTTGCATAGTTCATAATGGAAATCTCCGTAATAGGGGAAAAGGCGATCGCAGAAGTTGTCCAGACCGAGCGATCACCTTTGTTATGTGTGCAAACAACGTTGTGGTTTGGCACAACGCTCTCAAAAAGATTTGGCGTAGCCATATATTTGCGACTCAAAGCCAGTGGCACTTGAGCGATACCAATACAGGAGATACAGCGTATCAGGCGACGTGTACGACTTCAAACGCTTCAACTGTCGTCCGCCGTCCTGCTGGTAATTTCTTATTCAGTGCAAATCCATTTCCCATCTGTGTACCCATTGCCTTCTCTGGTTGCGCCAGTGCCTCGGTTACTCATCAAGCGGTCACTTTGGATTGTGCTGTCATGGTTCGGGGAATGCAAATCGTTGATTAAGTTTGGGGGCAAACAGTTTGCTGTTCCTGTAGCCTTATATTTATCAATATACTCTAGTTAACTAGACTTGTCAACTACAAAAACTAGTTAACTAGACTAGTTAGCTATTGACTAGACTAGTTAACTAGATTAGACTAGGCAACAAGACAAGTAATGTAGAGGAGGTGATTAAGTTGAAGTTGCTCATTTTTATGGATTTAAAGGAGTTGCGTGAGAAAGCTAATTTATCAGCTGAACGGGTAGCAGTAGAGTTAGGTAAATCTGTTTCTACTATTAGATTTTGGGAGGCAGGAACATATATTCCTAGCCTTAGTCCCAGTGAAACCCTACAGCTAACCCGTCTTTACCGATGCACTCTTGAAGAGTTATCGGAGTCTTTTATTGAAACGCAGCGCAAAAGCGGAAAAAAGCTTGATTAAAATGGCTTTTTTCTTACCCAACCATAAAAGAGCAGATTAAATCACTGGAAAGTAATCACGTAATTCCTTAGCAAGATTGTTCTAGGCTGAGTTAGTTTTTTGTCAGCTTAGTAGAGATGACTTTTGCGTATGATCTGTTTTTGCTTGATAAAGAGGAGAAGATTCTTTCTTTCATCAGCTATTAATTCGCAAACAGGACATAGAAGTAGAACGCATACATACTTATGTTTTAGTTGTATTGTTCTATACTTTAAAAATATTCTGATTCAGGCTTTTTCCAGAAATTTACAAGATAAAGCGATCGCTCGGCACTAAACAAGGTGCGAAGTAGTTTTTAAAGAACCATATTCACAAATAGTTCAGGGTTCTAAATCGGCGGAGTGTTAAGTCTGCACCGTCAATATTTTCATGCTCAAAACCCAATAAAGGATGAGAACAAGACATAGAGGG
>NZ_JACJQM010000268.1:0-4735 GCF_014696655.1 Nostoc sp. FACHB-888
TAGATTCAGGGAGCGGGTAATTTTATATTCCTGTCTGTAGCGGGTTAGTTCTTGCGGAGAGGGATAATCAAGCTTTAGCATTTTTACGACGATCCCTACTCCATCCTCTCTAATGCCCCGGTACACTAGAGAATTGTCACTTTCGTATATTTTGTTTTGGATAGCAATACCAGGCAGAGTGATCATAGAGCAACTCTTAAAAGGATATCTGGTACACCTCAAACTATACAGTAATTTTCTATTCCGAAAATAATTACTTACTGTTTGGTAATCGAGAATAAATTTGATGAAATAAAAGATTTAAACTCTGATTTCAGACTCCAAAACACTCAACACTTTTTCTTCCAGTCCTTATCCTCCATCAGTAACACCATATTCTCGCTCAATCAAACCCAACAGCTTCTCTTCCACAGCAGTAAGATAAGGCCGATTCACCTTCCCCAACGACTGCAACAGACTTTTGACTGTCTCCTCAAGCGAATCGGAATACACCCGACTGATGCGATCGCAAATCACCCGCATCTGCTCACACTCGGCAGGCAGGTAGTTGTACGACTTCAGGTATTGCAACCCAACTGTATACTCGCTATTCCAGGTTTTGACTGTACAGCTAAATTCGCCTACGTGGTTGACTATGCCCCAGCAGCCGCCCTTGCCTCTGAGTTCGGGATTATCCTTCGCTAAAATTTGGCACACTTCGCCTAGTTGGTAAGTGTTAGGTACTTGCGTCCTTTCCATTATGCGCTGCACCACATCTTTGACGATTCTAGCTGGCGGCACTTTAGAGCCAGCTTCCTCTACTGCGGTCTGCCATGCCTCTTGTTGCTGCTGCGGTTCTAACTTGGTCAGTGGTCGAACTTGCCCCTCTGCTGTTGGCAGGATTTGTAAACTTTGTGAGCGGGTTTCAACATTTTCACTTTCAGTTTCATTTTGTGTCCAATTTGGACACATTTTTCTCAGATTATCTATAACCTCGGCAGCTTCAATTAATCTGTAAGGATGACGGCGCTCAAAACCAAACCTGTCCTTGCAATATTCCTTGAAAGTGCTGTGGGTAGAGCGGTACAGACGGCGATCACGTAACTCGGAGAGCGCCTTACCTGCTTCAAAAAACGCCCGTTCTACCTTTCGCTCTAAATGCAGCCGATCGCTTTGTTCTGCCTCTGTTAGTTCTGGAACTTCAATCGCAGTAACAGTGATTGTTGCTGTAGCTGGGTTGTCTTCTTGGGCAAGATTATCTGGTGATGTCCTGTCACTCTCTGAAGTAGAGGTAGTTTTTTTGCGCTTAGGGGGTGGTTTAGTCATTCTTCTACCCCTTTAGTTCAATAATATTTTTTCAAATTCAGTTGCAAAGTAAATTTTGGAAACAGTTAATAACTGTTTACGCATAGCCCACCGCAGGCATCGTTTTTTTGGAGAATTGCAAGGCAGGGCAACAGGATTAATAGTCTGAGGGTCAACCATCAAACTTTACACCTAAGTCTATATTCAAAACTTGCTCAATTCTGCGAATTACATCCTCTGTTGCAGGCGCTCTTAAATCTTCGTTTTCTAACTGATACCAATAAGAGCGGCTTAACTTAGACTCACGACAAATATCAGTCAAAGTCCTTTCATCACGCTCCCTTGCCTGTCTTATTTTTTGCCCCAGTCCTGGAAAGTCTAGGACGGTTTCAACTACTCGCTTTACTTGCACTGAATTCATAGATAAGTTCTCCAAAACTAATCTTATTGTAATTTGTCTACAGACGCTTGACAAGTGTATGCAGACAGTTTACATTAATAGGTATAAAGAGAGCGCCCCGGACTACCAATCAGAAGCGCTTTCCGTCCCGTTAGGAACTTTATTAATTATGACTCATCACATCTACAGCCATCAACAGCTGCAACTGAAATCTATTGCGCGACTCAAGCAAATCTACAGCGAAATCGGCTGCACAGTCGAAGTAAGCGACAAACGCTGCAAGGATGCCTGGATTACTGCCATTGTTAACTATCAGGCAAGCAAGATTCAGAAAGTCACCCTCCCTGCCCTCGACAACCAAGCCGCAGCCCAAGCCGAACTCGACGGGTTCATCACTGCCCAAGCCCAAGCCATAGCTCCTGAACCACTGACAACGGTAGAAATCAGCTTCTACTACCATGAATTCTACGCAGGTTTTGAACTGGTAGCCACCATCACTCACGATGATGACCTAACCCAACCTTGGGTAGTAATGGTCAACAGTGTAGAAAAATTCCGCGCCAATACCTGGGCAAGATGCGAACGCTTCATCAATTGGCATCACCAAGACAGGACGCTTAACGAACGAGTCCCTGCACAAACTGAAACTCTCACTGAAGAACCTTGCACGACTGGTAACGAAATCATGGCTCAGATTTTCAACGAGTGCGAGAAGTACGGCTTTGAAATCCTCGATGATGGGATTTACAAGAACAATATGAAGCTGGGCGAAGTGGGACATACTGACGGCTGCTGGTGGTTCACACGCGCCGCAGACGCAACCCAACGCATACCCTGTGACTCGGCGTTAGATGCCGTGTACTGGCTGTCGATGGTGGACACGATGCTCGATGCAGAGGCGGCTGACTGTGAAGAACTGCTAGACCGACCGTTTGATGAGTTGACCCCTGATGAATGGCAACGGTTACGAGAGTATGCACCACTTCAAGAAAGCCGCGAGTTAGTAGCAGTGTAATTCCTTTCATACACCAGAGCGTAGGCGCAGCCCGCCGTAGGCATCGCTTGACTGTTCTGTTACAACTCCAGCGATCGCTCATCAACTACTCGCTTATTCAACTTTTTCCCCATTAAATCAATGCAACCCACAATCTCAATCCCCCAACACTGGGGCTACCCTCGCTTTGCCTTAGAACAGCGTACAAACCAGGGCATTATCCTGGGGCTTTATTACTATCCAAATGGTACAGAATTGGCTAATGAATTTGATGAAGGATGGCGTTACGTATTGATGCCTAACAAGAATTCTGACGAGATATCGTACTTGCAAGAGAATCAAATCCAGCCGCTCTCTCCAGAAGAATTATTCTCGGAAATTACCGCAGAGATTGAGTTTTACCAACAGCAGATAGCAATTCTACAACAGCAGTTAGCTGTAGTCACCGGAGGAAAAGCGAATGTCTAAACCGGTTGACAACGACTTTGAGCGTAGAGCAAACCATTTGCTGCGTGTACTTCAGTTTTGCGGCGGTTGTGTTCCTCTGCATCGCCTTCAATTCCAATTTTCCGATTCAGTCATTCAAACTCTGCTTGATAAGGAACTGGTGCAAGTGCAGAACACGGGACGCGGCTTTTTGTTAGAGATTGCCGAGGATTTTTAGGTTATTAATCCCAGAGGACAAACTTATGAAACTTTACGCTAAGACCATTTCAGCTACTCTGCCAGATTGGGCAAGCGTCGTTAAACAAAGTGCAGATTTGATTGAGATTGAAATCAATGATGAACACCCAAATTTCCAATCTCTGCTTGAAGAGTTAGAAACGGAGATTGAGCCAGGAACATTCGGTGTGAAAGCGGTTCGCAAAGCGTGCCGTAGGAAAGATTTATGTTTACGGCTTGGCATTGAAATGTCTAACCCCAGTCTCCACTACTTAGTTGAACAAGCTCAAACTCTGATATCTGAAATTGCTGCACATTCCCAATACAAAGAATTGCTGGAGAAAGGATATCAACCTGATTTAAATATCGCCGATGCTCAAACTGCGCTGACTTATTTGCAATGGGAGTTAGAGCGTAAATAAGAGGGGGAAAGGGAACCCCATATTTAAAAGCGTTTGCTCTGTACTGTATGGCGAAAAATTTTTCTTTCTCCTTTACCCTTTTTTCTTCTTCGTAGCACGAATCCATTAAACTTAACCGAGGTAAACATGGTTACTGAAATCAAACTAGGTTTATGCAACCCTCCCGAACCCATCTATTTATTTGTCGATCAGGGGGAAGTAGATGGCGAATCATTCGTTTGGTACAAGTTCAATATCAGCCAAGAGAAGAAAATCCCAGTTCCCCAAAGAGCATTAACTGGATATTTGTCTGAACTCCGCCTCACGACTAAAGAATTCAAAGGCAAGGACAACTTGAAGCTGGATATTGTTGTCAGTGCTGATGAACTTTACGTCATAAGAACTGGTGTTGAAACCAATTTTGCTAAAAGCTTTCTTCTAGCTGCATCATTAATCCAAGATTTTTCTAAGCCACTGATTATCGTTGCTAATGCTGGCGACGAAAACACGGTTTTCTGCAATCTTTATGATGCTGCAACCAAAACCAAAATTTATAGGGAATGGAGTAGAGATTTGGATTGGGCAACAATCATTCGTGACATTCAATCTCTCTTAGGTGGCAATTCCTCAACTATTCCATCCACACCAAAACTTAGCGTAGTTCCTCAACCAGTACCGACTCAAGACCTACGAATCAAAAATATCCGCACTTTGCTTGATTATCCCCTTGATTTGGTCAGAGAGTGGTTGGAATTTCAGGATGTTGACCGTCCAAGTCTACTTCATATTACCAAGATTAATGAACTGGTAAAAACAATGTGTTTGGCTTGGGCAGCAGATAAGTGCGAATATCCCAATCATGCTGAATCTTCGTATCAAAACCAAGTTGTTGATGCTGTTGTTAGCGGTGCTGATGAATTAACAGCAATCAACGCATGGATGCAAAATTTGCAAGCGGTAAAGACTGGAGCAGTGTAAATCAAAAGTCAGGAT
>NZ_JACJQM010000269.1:0-4731 GCF_014696655.1 Nostoc sp. FACHB-888
TGTCAATGATTGCAATGCTTTTAGTAATTTTTTAATATAATTTTTAATATTGTTTTGTATTTGTAACTAAGAATTTAGCATAACAAGTACTGAAGAACCAAAAACTTTTTGGTTTACTGTTTTTTAGTTAATGTGTCAGTTTATTTATTGTCCACTCAGTAAATACAACAGGCTTTGGGCTAAAATTACGTTACTAGTATGTGCAATTATCCAAATATCCTTATTTTAGATAATATTGCTATTGTCTAAAATCAGAAATACAAGGATTAGCGAGCGCACCGAAATTTGGTTGTTCACCAATCGTAAGATTTTTAGAGGGTACTATCATGCAAAATATGCTAAAACGCGCATTCCTACCTGGCTTGATGGCTGCTACTTTAGCTGGTACTGGCTTAATCCCGGTTCAACCTGCTTCTGCTGATGACCGAGTTCTTAATAATGCAGCCATTGGAGCCGGGGCAGGTGTATTAAGTGGGGTTTTAACAAATTGTGGTTCGGTATTAGACAATGCTTTTAAAGGTGCTGCTGCTGGTGCTGCTGTTAATGCTGCCAATGGTGCAAGACGCACCAGAGCTAGAGCAAGAAAGGGACGTTTACCTGTTCAAGATATCGCTGTAGGTGCTGGTGCTGGTGTATTGGCAGGTGCAATTTCTGGTGGTTGTAGAACTACGTGGAAAAATGGTGTCAATGGTGCTGCTGCTGGTGCTGCGGTTAATTTATTAGATAACAGAGGCAGAAGAAGATAATCTGTCATTGATCTGACTTTTCACGAGAATGGGGTAATATTTTTCCCCTCTGCTGCTCTGCTCATTATGAGGAATATTCATCTTCACCCTTCGGGTGACGCTCCCTCGTCGCTCTACACCTACGCTACTTAGTCCGCAACACCCTGAGAAAACTGAAGCTCGTTAAGACAGAGGATAGTTATTTTGTACAGTGCGTAAGTTCTAGTATTATTTTGGGTGAGACACTAATTGTGTTTTAACTTAAAAAACAAAGGACTATCATGCTCTGTCAAAAAGCCACGTGGTTCATTCCCGTAGCCTTAACTTTATTTAGTTTTGGAGCGAATGTACAAGAAGTAACCGCACAGAGTACGGAAAATATTTATAAGTTCAGTATTACTTACGACGCACTAGCTATCTTTGGTCCAGTTTTTAATGAGGAAAAAAACATTCTAGATGTAGCCGTTTTAGGTGAAAGTATTGGTAATGCCCCTTTCGGATTAACTAACTTTGACAGCAGAACTTATGGGCGTTTTGAAGAACGCGGAACCCAAATATTCAGCACATTTGATGCAGATCCATCTGTATTTGGCATACAAGGCAACCTTCGTGGCGATCGCTATTTTGGTGGTTCTAACGAGTTATATGGAAGAGCAAGCGATAGCGCTGTCATCGATCTGGTTCAACAAACTATTGTCGGTGGTGGCATCATAAATGTTACTGATGGAACTGGTATATTCGAGAATGCTACAGGCTTAATAACTTTCACCCAAGAAGACAGGCTGACTCCAGGTTCAACTGATGGACCCTTAACCTCTAGGGGTGTAGCTGTACTAAATTTCTCTATACGGACTCCTCAAAGAGTTCCAGAACCAGCAGCTACAACGACGCTAGTTGGCTTGGGTTTTACTGGAGCAGCTTTGTTGCTACATCAATATCGTCGTCGGGTTAATAATTTTGCAAGTGAGTTCGACGGGTTGAAAAAAGCGCAAAAAAGCTGAGGCTAAGTAATTAACGAATAAAAACTCGTCTGTGCTGAGATCGCATCTTCTCGCGCAAACACTTTGGAGATTTGCGGTTTGAGCCAACCTGCTGCAATGGCTTCCCAAACAACATGAATGATACCGTACCACTTTCGATGAGGATAAACCTCTACCCTGCTACCTTAAATAGAGGCAGGGGGCAGGGAGCAAGGGGAGGGAAAGTCGTAGTGAAGTCCAGAAATGGATAATTTATTTTTTGGAGTTCCCTAAACCAACTAACCCGAATTGAGGTGTTATAATTGCGTGACCACACTTAAATAATTTTATTTATTAGTGCTTTTTTACTCAAGCTAATAGATAATAAAAGTAAGTATTAGCAAAAATAGAGAACTCATATTTAAGGAGCTTTAATGACTAAACGTATTACCAGTGCTGTAAACTCACTAGTGACAAACTTCTCACGACGAAATGCACTTTTGTGGCTTGGAGGTACCGGAGTAACTACCGCCTTGATGGTGGGAACACAAAAGGAAGTGAGCGCTAAAGACAACAAAGAGTTGAAATTGGTAAACCCACCAACGTTATATGATGCAACCCAAAATGGCTATAGTCATATAGCTGTTGCACCATCAAGGGCGAGAACTGTCTATATTTCTGGTCAATTTGGGTCGGATTTACAAGGGAATCTTGTCTCCGATGACTTTGAACAGCAATTAATACAAGCTTTTAAAAACCTCCGTTTTGCCTTAGCAGCCGTTGGTGCACAACCACAAGATGTAGCAAAAACTACTATTCTTATAGTGGATTACAACCAAAATAAATTGCTCCCGTTAGGACGTGAAATTAGAAATTTTTGGGGATATAAACCACCAGCAAACACTCTTATTCCCGTTCCAAGGCTTGCACTTGACGGTATGTTATTTGAAATTGATGCTTATGCAGTAATTCCAGAAACACGTGATTGAGGGCTGGTTCAAAGATAACCCTCCCCAATGACAGTCGGTGGAGTAACAAACTCCCCCTGCTGCCCATCAATAATAAAATAGTCTCTCCAATTTGAGGAGCTAATTGCCTCTAGTTAGACTACAAAACTTAACTAAAAATCCCAGCAGGTAGTAGTAGTTCACTCTGATGAACTTGGCTTTTTAAAGGTTAAAGTGGAAAAAGGAAAGCGATTCAAAACCTTTCCCTTTTCCTAGTCCTTAGCGCATTTTTGTTACTAGCTTACGCTTTGCAGCTTCTTACTGAGTACCTCAACGCTTTTGTATAGGGTATTCTATATCTGCATTTGATGACTTAAAATTTTGTCCCCACTACTGGACTTTAGAAACAACGTCTGGATAAATTTGGTTGTCACCGAGTTTGATCAAGAACCTAGAAATTCTAAATCTAAACCTAGCTCATAATATTTAGTGATTAACATTAAATTGCCGTTGCTAATTTGGGAATAATAAGTTTAGAAATAACTCGAATTTAGCAGTATGTTCAACACTCATATTAGTATTTATGGATATCAGGTCATCGAAGAAATTTATAATGGTTCAAGAACTATAGTTTATCGAGGGTCTCGAGAAAGTGACTCATTACCTGTAGTGATCAAACTGCTGAAAAATCCCTATCCCTCCTTCAATGAACTGGTGCAGTTTCGTAATCAGTACACGATTGCCAAAAATCTAAACTCATCGCCAATCATCCAAACCTACAGCCTGGAGGCGTATCAAAATGGCTATGCGTTGGTGATGGAAGATTTTGGTGGCATTTCTCTCAAAGATTATTTTGCTCGTAACGATACACGAGATATCAGGCTTTTACAAGAGTTTTTACAAATAGCGATCGCATTGTGTAATACCTTAGAGATACTCTATAGTCAGCACATCATTCATAAAGACATCAAACCGAGCAATATTTTAATTAATCCTAAAACAAAACAAGTTAAATTAATTGACTTTAGTATTGCATCGCTATTACCAAGGGAAACGCAAACCCTAATCAGCCCCAATGTTTTAGAAGGGACACTAGCTTATATTTCCCCAAAACAAACAGGGAGAATGAATCGGGGGATTGACTACCGGACTGATTTCTATTCAGTCGGGGTAACTTTCTACGAGTTACTCACAGGAGAATTACCTTTTCAATCAAATGACCCAATGGAATTGGTGCATTGTCATATTGCTAAAGCAGCTCCTTTAGTACATGAAATTAACCCACAAATCCCGTCTATAATTTCGAAGATAGTCAGCAAACTGATGGCAAAAAATGCTGAAGACCGCTATCAGAGTGTATTAGGGTTAAAGCATGATTTAGAAATTTGTTTTACTCAACTGAAGACAACAGCCAAAATTGAAAATTTTCCAATTGCACAAAGGGATGTGTGCGACAGATTTATTATCCCTGATAAACTCTATGGACGAGAAGCAGAAGTAAAAACCCTACTACAAGCATTTGAGAAAGTTAGCCTGGGTGCAGTTGAAATAACGCTGGTAGCTGGTTTTTCGGGTATCGGTAAAACTGCTGTTGTTAACGAAATCCATAAACCTATTGTTCGTCAACGGGGTTATTTTATCAAAGGCAAATTTGACCAATTTAATCGGAATATTCCTTTTTCCGCATTTGTCCAAGCTTTCCGTAATTTCATGGACCAATTACTAACAGAAAGTGAGGTACAAATACAAAAATGGAAAAATAAAATTATTCAAGCATTAGGTGAAGATGGACAAGTAATTATTGAAGTCATTCCCGAATTAGAAAGAATTATTGGCAAACAGCTACCTGCACCAGAATTATCAGGTAACGCAGCACAAAATCGATTTAATTTATTATTTCATAAATTTCTTCAAGTATTTGCAACTAAAGACCATCCCTTAGAGGCTGTTTGAAAAGTCAAAGAAATGGTAAAAAAGCTCTCTCAGTATACGCTGTGAATATATAGTAGACAGCACTGAGAGAGCAACATGAGTAAAGCATACCCCAGCAATCTGACCCGTGCTCAATATGAATTTCTGAGTGACATGATTCCAGAACCA